>DASWKP010000071.1:0-8519 GCA_036396575.1 Longimicrobiales bacterium
CCCGACCCCCCGGCGGCGGCGCTCCAGCAGCTCGTCCGTTCCCGGGGGAGGGCGGGCCGCACACCCTTCGGGCAGGCGCAACAGGAGGTTCGGGTCCGGGGACAGCGCCCGCCACAGGGCCCGCTGGCCCGGGAGCGCCACACCCGGGAACTGGCGCTGATGGCCCATGAGGTCCGGGACGATCTGGAGGTGGAGGTGGGGCGCCCATCCGCCGTTCTCGCCCGAATGGCCGATCCAGCCGAGAACGTCGCCCCGGTTCACCCTCTGGCCCGCCTCGACATGGTCCAGGGTCTCGGTGGACAGATGACCGTAGAGGGTGTGGAAGTCCACGGGGCCGGCCCGGTGCCGGAGGATGACCGTGGGCCCGTAGTCCAGGTGGCCGGCATTCATGGCCACGCTCGCCACGGAGCCGGGAAGGGGTGCCAGGACCGGCGTGCCCGGGGGCACGAACAGGTCCACGCCAATGTGCACGGAGCGCCAGGCGGGCCCGTCGTCCGTCTCGACCCGGTAGAGATCGCCCTGGTACCAGCGTCGCGCCTCGTCCCACAGGCCCACACCCACCTCGGCGCCCTCCTCCTCCATGAGCGTCCGGATGACCTCGGTCCACGCCGCGGCGTCCTCCCGCCCCCGAAGGCCCCCGAGGTCGAGACTGCCCACCGAGAGGTCCAGCGTCACCCGGCGCGCCTTCGCGGGGTCCGGGTCCAGCACCGGACCCACCTCGTCCTCGTGCGCGGCCAACCATCCCCGGACGACTGCGGAGGAAGGGCACGGTTCCAGGCCGCACGCCTCCCGGATTCGGTAGCGGGCCAGGTCCGGGGGCACAGGCCCGAGGCGGTCAAGCAGCGCCCACGCGGGCGCCTCGCTGACGAAGAGGTAGGCGTCGTCCTCCCCTCGCGCGCGACGGCCGGCGGAGCGGGCCACGCTTACGGCCAGGCGCAGGCACACCAGGGGGAAGAGGACGTCGGCCTCCATCCCCGTGAGCGGAAAGCGGGATGCGTAGCCCCGCACGAAGTGAATCGCGGCGTCCAGAGGCGCTCTCTTGCCCAGCATCGCGTAGGCGGCGCCGATGGCGGGCTCCGCGCACACCCAGGTATGGATCAGGTCGCCAAAGTCGATGAGGCCGGTCGCCCGGCGGGGCTCCAGTGGGTCGTCACCGATCGGGCTCACCAGGACGTTGTGATCGTTCCCGTCGCCGTGCGCCAACCCACGGCGCAGGTCGTCCGCGACGGGCTCGACTTGCCGGCGGTAGTGCTCCAGGAGCGCCTCGAGCCGAGCCCTCCGCCCCCCCTCCACGGGGACGTGCGCCAGGTCGGCCACGGCGCTCTCGAATCCTCGACGGAGGTCCCACGACAGCTCCCGGTGGGCGGCGGGCTCGTCCACTCCGTCCAGGGCCCGGCTCACCGTGCCCAGGAGCTCACCCATCGAGGCGAGCAGCTCGGGTGAGTGGGGGCGGACCGCGGCCAGGGGCGTGCCGGCGACGTAGCGCAGCACGCGGACGAGGCGGACCTCGCCCTCCCGCTCCACCCGTGCAACGGTCGAGCGGTCCGGCGCCGCCAGCGGCTCGGGGAACGCGAACGGGCGGCCGTCCCGGGCCAGGATCTCGAGCACACGGTCCTGAGCCGACAGGATCTCCTCCGTGTCGTCCGCCGCCGCGACCTTCACCACCCAGCGTGCCCCGTCCTCCGCGGTCAGGAGGGCGTTCCAATCCCTCTCCCCGGGCAGGGCCTCAAGGCGTCCCTCCAGGCCCCACACGTCCCGGGCCACGCGGGCGACGTGCTCCAGAGGCCAGCGCTTCGCCGCGCCATCGGCCTCCCGCGAGCCGTCAGCGGACGAGGAAGCCATGACGGAGCGGGTCGGCTGGATCGATGAGGAACTCGTGGCGACCGGTGATCCAGGCCCGGCCCTCCACTTCGGGGACGACGGTCGCCCGGCCGCCCCACGTGATCTCCTCCACGACGCGGCCCGTGAAGCAGGTGCCCAGGATGGACTCCACCACCATGGGCTCGCCGACCGCAAGCTCCCCCCGGGCGTGGTGGACGGCCAGCCGCCCGCTCACGCCGGTGCCCGTGGGGCTCCGGTCCACCTCTCCTTCGGCGAAGACGCACACGTTGCGGCTGTGATGGCCGGGGTCGGCGGCGGCGCCGACGAAGATCGTGCCGTACAGGAAGCCCAGCTCGGGCTCCGTGGGGTGCTTCGGGCGCGCCCGCGCCTGGACCGCGTTCTTGATCGCCATGCCCGTGTCCACGAGGCGGCCCACGGCGCGGGGCACCAGATCCAGGCCGAGAGCCCCGGCGTCCACACACGCGTAGAAGGCGCCGCCGAAGGCAAGGTCGTAGGGCACGGGGCCGAGGCCCGGCACGGTGACCTGCAGGTCGAGCTCGGCCCAGGACGGCACGTTCCGGAACGCGACCGACTCCACGCGGCCGTCCCGGACCTTCGCCGTGGCGTGAACCGGGCCCGCCGGCGTGTCCAGCGTCACGGGCGTCGTGGGCTCCAGCGTGGGAAGCAGCCCCAGCTCCAGGACGACGCGCACCACGGCGATGACCCCGTGGCCGCACATCGTGCTGTAACCCTCGTTGTGGGTGAAGACGACGCCGAAGCTCGCTCCCGGGCTCACCGGGGGCGTGAGGATGCACCCGTACTGGTCGGCGTGGCCCCGGGGCTCCCACATGAGGGCGCGCCGGAGGTGGTCGAGGGTCTCCCGCGCAAAGCGGCGCCGATCGAGCACCGTCCCTCCATCGAGGGCGGGAAAGCCCGCTAGAATGACCCTCAAAGGCTCTCCTTCGGCATGGGCATCGACGGTGGCCACCCTCATCCACTCGGACGGCGGGGTCCATCCCATGGGATCGGGGCGCATGTCCAATCGGCACCTTCCGCGCTACGGGCGCTTGTGAATCGCGGGACGATGACATTCATGGAGGCCGGCCTGGCCGGTGTCAACGCGGCCCGCTAACCTTGGCGCCCCTTGAATCCCGGGCAGAAGCGACTAACGTCAACGCAGCATTCCGTGACTTTCTTCCCCTCAACCTCTCACCACCCGAAGGAGGGTGCAGCACATGCCGAAGCCCCCCGGCGCCCTCGTCGTGAAGTGGCGGGATCTGGCTGAGTCCGGTTGGACTTATGCCCAGATTCACCGCAAGTACCGCAAGTACACGGCGGATCAGGTGCGCCATTACTGCATCGGAACCACCGGCAAGAGGCTCCCAGGGCCCGTTCAGAGTCCGGGCCGTTGGGGAGGCCACAACGTCTGGCTCCAGGGCGAGAAGTCGCCCCATGCCGAGTTGACCAAGGCCCAGGCGCTCAAGGTTCTCAACGACTGGGACGAGGACAGGAACGGCTGGGGTACCTCCGGAGCCGAGTGGGCTCGCAAGCTGGGCGTTTCACCCAGCACGATCCACATGCTCCGACGCGGCGAGACGTGGCAGCACCTGGGCCACGCGAACCAGGGCCGCAAACGCCGCAAGTCCTGAGGCCCCGGCGGACTTCGATTCACTGAAGGCCGGAGGGGCGCTCGCGTTCCTCCGGCCTCCCGCCTGGGCATCGCCCCGGCGGCGGGCTGGGACGGAAGGGCCGAGCGGACCATCATGGCGTCATCGAAGGGCACCATCGGAATCCTCACGGGCGGCGGCGACGTTCCGGGGCTCAACCCGGCCATACGGGCCATTACGGTGCGCGCCCACCGGGAGGGATATCGGGTACTTGGGATCCGGTGTGGCTGGCGAGGGCTGGTGGACTTCGTCCCGGATCCGGAGGTGGACAACTCGGTGTGCGTCATCGAGCTGACGGAGGAATTGGTGGCTCGGGCGGGCCGGACGGGAGGCACGTTCCTGCACACGTCCAGGACGCGACCGAGCCACCTGCCCCTCGCGGCCGTGCCGGCGCATCTCCAGGACCGCTACACCGACGACATCAACGACGTCACCCCGTCCATCCTCGACCACCTGTCCTTCCTGGACATCGATGTCCTCATCCCCATCGGGGGAGATGACACCCTCAGCTATGGCCAGCACCTGCACCAGCAGGGCGTCAAGGTCGTGGGCATCCCCAAGACCATGGACAACGACGTCCCGGGGACGGACTACTGCATCGGCTTCAGCACGTGCGTCACCCGGACCATCGAGCTGACGCATCGCCTGCGCACCTCGGCGGGTTCCCACGAGCGCTTCCTGGTCATCGAGGTCTTTGGCCGCTACGCGGGCTTCACCGCGCTTCTGCCCACGATGGCGGGAGCCGCGGACCGTTGCGTCATCCCCGAGCACCCCTTCGACATCGAGCTCCTCACCGAGCTGCTCGTGCACGACAGGAACCGGGCCCCCTCTCGCTACTCCGTGGTCCTGGTCTCGGAAGGCTCTCGCATGAGCCAGGATCACGAGATGACCTTCGAGAAGCACGAGACCGACCAATTCGGCCACAAGAAGCTGGGAGGCGTCGGCGACCGGGTGGCGGAGGGCCTCAAGAACGGTTCCGCGGCGCACAACCAGGGGCGAACCATCAACGTGGTCAGCCAGCGCCTGGGATACCTGGTGCGGTCTGGCGACCCTGACGCCATGGACTCCATCGTGCCCATGGCCTTCGGCACCCTGGCCCTGGACCTGGTCCTCCAGGGCAACTTCGGGCGCCTGGTCAGCCTCCATCGCGGCGTCTACGACAGCGTGCCGATCGACGTGGTGGTGGGGCGCAAGAAGGTCGTGGACGTGTCGAAGTACTACAACCCGGAGCGTCTACGGCCTCGGTACACGTCGTTCCAGGGTCAGCCCACGTTCATCATGACGGGCGACGCCTGAGTACTCCGCCGCCGGCAGCGTAACCGACAGCGTGTAGATCAGGTCACCCAGGGGTGAGCTGTCGCCGTTGGCCGAGTTCGCCGCGGCGTGGAAGGCCACCGCTTCCGCGAACGAGGCGCCCGAGGGCGCGGTCCACTCGAAGGTCCAACGGGTCTCCTCCTCCGTCGCCGGCCGCGTACCCTCCGCCGTGTGCTGGACGTAGGCCACGGCCGCGGCGCTGTCGGGTCGCGCCGCCACCCGCCCGTCCACGGGCCGGACCTCCCCGGCGCTCGAGCCCGCATCGGTACCGGCGGCGAAGCGGAAGGCCCCCTGGAAGCCGGCCGAGGCCATGTCCCCACTGACCAGGACCACGGTCACCATGTAGGTGGCTCCGGGCTCGTAGGCGGCCGGCAGGCCCTCCACGGAGAGGGTCCCGCTCATGTTGAGCTCGAACTCGGCGTGGCACGTCTGGCACGTCGGCTCGCCGAAGCCGCCCGTGTGCCCTGGGGGTGGGCCTTCGATGTGAAGGGGCAGCGCCCGCGCCGGGACAGGGGCGAAGCCCGAGGCGTGGATGGCTCCGCCGCAGGCGAGCGCGAAGACGAACGCGAGGGCGGCCGACACGAAGCCCGGGCTTGACGTCCCGCCGGAGCCGCGCCCCGACCGCCCTCCCCCCATCCCTCGCGTCAGCTGATGGGCCTCCGCAGGGGCGGCAGCACGGCCCGGCCGACCATGTTCACGTCGGATCCGTACCAGATGCTGTTGCTGGGTTGATGATAGACCATGTGCCGGACCGTGTTGTTGCCCTCACCCTCGACGTCGATGGTCGAGATGAAGGACTCGGTGGGCGCGTCGAAGCCCACGAAGCGGTTGGGCTGAAGCCCGGTCTCGACCAGCCAGATGCGGTCGTGCTCGTCGATGGCCATGGCGTAGGGACGGGCGCCCTCCCCGCCGGGCAGGGGCCATTCGGTGACCTCCCGGGTGTCGGGGTCCAGGCGGCCGAGCTGGCCCTGGGCGTAGTCCACGTACCAGACGCGGTCGCGTGAATCGATGACGAGGCGCCGCGGCCGGCTTCCTTCGGGAAGGTCGTAGATGGTGGGCTCCAAGGTGCCCGGGTCCACCATCGCCACCTTGTTCGTGTTGAACAGGACGATCCAGGGCCGGTCCCGGGAGTCCATCTCGATGCCGTAGGGTCGGCTGGATCCCATGTTCCCACCCCGCCCCGGGGCCTGGGGCATCTCGACCAGGCGCACGTCGCCGGACGCCGGGTCCAGGTGCCCCACGAAGTTGCCCTGCTGGACCGTGAACCACAGGGTCCGGTCCCCGCTCCACACCAACGTGTGGGGGTCCCGGGCCCGCTCGTCGGGCATCATGAACTTGCGGATCTCACCGGTGGCGGGATCCAGGCGGCCGATATGGCGCGCGGCGTTGCCCGCGTACCAGACGATGCCGTCTTCTCCCACGACGAGATTGTGGGGGCCGGTTCCGTCGTCCAGGTCGAACTTCCTGAACGCTGAGGTAGCCGGGTCCAGCACCCCCACGTAGTGGCCGGTCTGCCCCACGAACCACACGTTTCCGGCCGGTCCCACGTAGGGGTCCCGAGGCCGTGAGCGCTCCCACGGGACCGTCCACTGGTCGATGGCGGGGTCCTGTGCTTCCTGCGCGGGGACGGGGGAGGGTTGGAGGCCGGCCGTCAGGACGAGGGCCAGCAGCGTCCAGCGAACCGTTCGCATGGTGGGCTCCTTCTTTTGCGGGAGGTCGTTGCTACGAAGGTAAACGACACGCGCCCCCCCGCCAGCGCTGGAGAGCGCTCTCGTTTCTAGTCCCCCGGGTCGGAGCCCACCGGCACATCCACCTCGGGGATGTCCGGCACGCCCGGGATGTCCGTCTCCTCGTCATCGTCGTAGTCGTCGCCCTCCACCAGGGCGGCGGCATCGTCCACGTCGAGGTCGTCGAGGTCCTCGCCGCCCGAGCGCCATCCCTCCCGCCAGAGGCGGAGTTGTTCGGCCACGAGGCCGTGCACGGAGTCCTCGGGAAAGTCGCCTTCGTCGTCGGGCTCTCCGGCTTCCATGCCCGCCAGGAGGCGCCATCCCTCCTCGACGCGGTCGATGGCGTACACGTTGAACGTGCCCTCCTCCACCGCGTCGCGCACGTCCTTGCGCAACACCAGGTTGTCCACGTTACGCCGGGGCAGGATGACGCCCTGTGTGCCCGACATGCCCACGGTCAGGCACGCGTCGTAGAAGCCCTCGATCTTCTCGGTGACGCCGCCCACGGGCAGCACCTGGCCCTGCTGGTTGAGAGCGCCGGTCACGGCCAGGTCCTGCCGCAGCGGAACGTCCCCGATGGCGGACATGAGGGCGTACAGCTCGGCAACGGAGGCGCTGTCGCCCTCCACCTCCTCATAGAGCTGGTCGAAGGACATGGACGCCGACAGCACGAGGGGCTCCCGGCGGGCGAACATCCGGCCCAGGTAGCCCTGGAGCAGGAGCACCCCCTTCGAGTGGATGGGCCCCGACATCGACGTTTCCCGCTCGATGTTGATGACGCCCCGCCCCCCCGCGTAGGCGCTGGCGGTGACGCTCATGGGCCGCCCGAACGCGCGGTCGTTCAGGGACAGCAGGCCGATGCCCCACAGGCGGCCGACGCCCTCCCCTTCGGGGGAAAAGGCAAGCACGCCACGGGCCAGGAGGTCCAGGATCTCCCGGTGGGGGCGCGACTCCCGGTAGGCTCGCTTTCGCACCGCAGTGTCCACGTCGTCGAGGCCCACGACCTCCCGGCCGGCCTCGCCGGCGCGATGGGCGGCCTCCCGGATGAGGTCCACCACTCCCCTGAAGCGCGTGGTCAGCTTCTTCTGGTCGTCGGCCAGGCGAGAGGCCTCCTCGACGACGCGGGCCACGGCGGGGGCGTCGAAGGCGGGTAGCCCCTCCCTCGTGCTCCCGCCGGCCACGAAGGCGGCGTACCCCCGTTCGGCCTCGGCCGTCCTGTCCATGTCCGTGGCGAAGTCCACCTTGACTTTGAACAGCTCGGGAAAGTCCGGGTCCAGAGCCTGGAGCATGTAGTAGGTCCGGGGGCGCCCGATGAGCACCACCTTGACGTCCGCGGGAATGGCCTGGGGCTCGAGGGACTCGGTGACCATGATGCCGATGTCCGCCGCGGGATCGGCCGGCCGCAGCTCGTGGGTACGGAGCACCCGCTTCAGGGACGGCCAGGCCAGGGGGCGGGACAGTAGCTCCTCGGCGTCCAGGATCAGGTAGCCGCCGTTGGCCTGGTGCACCGCGCCCCGGGCCATGCGGGTGAAGTCCGTCACCATGACGCCGAAGCGGATCTGTCCCTCCACCCGCCCAAGGAGGTTCCGCACGTTGGGGTTGCTCTCCTCCACCAGCGGGGCTCCGCTCCCGGGCTTGTGACAGACCATGGGGTTGACCTGGTATCGCCGGAAGAAGTCCTCCTCGGGGGTGGCGAAGGCAGGTCCGGTCTCGCGGTCGTCGAGGGCAGGGGACCCCGTGAAGCGGGCCACGTGCTTCACGATGTCGGCGCGCACGTCGTCCAGGAAGCGCTCCACCGGCTCGATGCCCTCGTAGCGGGCTTTGATGACGTCCATCCGGTTCCGCACGAGGCGCTCCGTGACGTCAATGTGCAGGGCCTCTACGCGAGCCTGGGCTTCCCGGCGGATCTGGTGGATCTCTCGCTGGACGGCCATGAGGCCCATCGTGCCTTCCCGGGCTCGCTCGTCGATGGTGTCCCTCACCTCCTCGG
>DASWKP010000072.1:0-9336 GCA_036396575.1 Longimicrobiales bacterium
ATGTGCTGGCCGAGCTGAAGGATGATGGCGCGTTATAGCGTCGAGATCAGCCGGACCGCGGAGAAGCAATTGCGGATGCTTGAAGCCTCCGACCGGGATCGGGTGGTGCACGCCCTGGTCGGGCTGGGTGACGATCCCCACCCGCCAGGCTCCCGGAAGTTGAGCGGCTACACAGATGTCTTCCGGATCAGGGTCGGCGTATTCCGGGTGCTGTACAGTGTGGAGGGTCGTACCCTGATCGTGATCATCCTGAAGATCGGACACCGAAAGGACGGGTACCGGTGACTGACGGGCACCGGCACCGGCCCTGGCGGTGGCCGCGGACCTCAGAGGTTCTTGAACGGCTCGTACGCCATGAAGTCGGCGTGGTGCACGATCAGGGCCTCCGTGCTCCGCCTGACCAGGTCCCCCTCGGCGGCGTGCGCCGCGATGATGTGGCACACCTCGTCGGGCACGCCGCACTCCAGGGCCAGGGCCACCCCGGTGAAGGGGTGGCGTAGCGCCTTGCCACGGGCGCTCTGGCGGGGCCCGCCGTCCACGATCTCGTACTCGAGGAGCTTACCCACGTCGGCCAGGATGGCCCCGGCCACCACGGTGTCCAGGTCGATGGCCAGTGCCCGCCCCATGAACGCCTTCATCGCCAGGGCCGAGTCCCTGGCGATGTGGACCACGCACCGCTTGTGCTCCATGAAGGTGGCCGGGCAGTCGGGCACCAGAAGCGTGAACGCGATGCGCTCCAGATCCGCGGGCTCCAGCGGACTCCGCTCGAACGCCAGCATCCAGGTCCGGGTGACCCGCTCCCGGAGGTCCGCGCTCTCGATCCACTCGAGCTCCGGCCACAGCGTCTCGACGGCTTCACGCATGTCGGGTCTCCGGGGAAGGGGGCCGCTCTGCCCTCAGCGCCCCTTCAGGATCGGCGCCAGCGCATCCTCCAGCGTCGGGGTCCCCAACACGTCCAGCTCGTAGCGGCAGCGCGTGCTGGGGATGGGGATGTTCACGATGCGCGCCAGGTCGATGGGGGTGCCCACGGCGACGCCTTCCACTCCGCCCTCCGCCGCTTTCCGGAAAGTCGCCTCCAGATCCTCGATCTGCTGGTCTCCATACCCCATGGCGGGGAGGAGCTTGCCCGTTTCCGGGTACTTCTCGAACGTCTCCCGCAGCTCGCCCTGGAGGAAGGGTCGGGGGTCCACGATCTCGGCGGCGCCCGCCGCGCGGGCTCCCAGCGTCCCGGCGCCGTACGCCATCCCCCCGTGGGTGCAGGTGGGTCCGTCCTCCACCGCCAGGACGCGCTTGCCCGCCAGGACGGAGGGGTCGTCCACGGTGATGGGCGAGGCCGCCCGGAGCACCAAGGCCCCGGGGTTCACGGCCGCAACGTTGGCCTCGACCGTGCGGACGCCCTCGGGGTCGGCGGTGTTCACCTTGTTGATGATGACCACGTCCGCCATGCGCAGGTTGGTCTCGCCCGGGTAGTAGCGCAGCTCGTGGCCCGGACGATGGGGGTCCACCAGCGTGATGTGCACGTCGGGCTTGTAGAAGGGCGTGTCGTTGTTGCCCCCGTCCCACAGCACGACGTCCGACTCCGCCTCGACGGCCCGGAGGATGGCCTCGTAGTCCACCCCGGCGTAGACCACCGATCCGGCGGCGATGTGCGGCTCGTACTCCTCGCGCTCCTCGATGGTCACGTCGTGATGGACCAGATCCGCCTCTGAGGCGAAGCGCTGGACCCGCTGGGCCACCAGGTTTCCATACGGCATGGGATGGCGGACGATGCCCACACGGAGCCCCGCCGCCCGCAGCATGCGGGCGACCGCCCGGCTGGTCTGGCTCTTCCCCACGCCGGTGCGGGAGGCGCACACCGCCACCACCGGCAGGGTGGACCCCACCATGGTCTGCCCGGCTCCGGGCAGCACGAAGTGGGGCCCGGCCGCGTTGACCCGGCTCGCCATGTGCATGACGTACTCGTGGGACACGTCGGAGTAGGCCATGACGCAGTGGTCCACGGCCAGATCCCGGATGAGCGCGTCCAGGAGATCCTCCGGGTAGATGGGAATGCCGTCCGGGTACCCGGGGCCCGCCAGCTCGGGCGGGTAGCGCCGGTCGTCGATGTGCGGGATCTGCTGGGCCGTGAACGCGACGACCTTCACGGAGGGATCGTGCCGGTAGAGCGTGTTGAAGACGTGGAAGTCGCGCCCGGCGGCGCCGAGGATGAGGATGCGGGGCTCTGCCATGGCGGGATGAGCCTTCTGTTAGCGGGTTCGGGGCGAATCGCCGGGAGGGCCCCTCCAGGCTAACACCGGGCCAGGTCCGGTTCCACCCCCCCCGACCCCGGGGCGGGCCGGGGAGGCATCCCGGCCTCACGGCATAGGCGAAACGCCCCCTCCAGGCGTGGCCGAGGCGGCGAACACCGCGATGTAGAGCAGCACGCCCAGCGCCAGGGCGTACATGAAGATGGTGTACGATGTGCGGAGCAGCCTGAACTTCTTCGCCAGCACGCCCCCCAGGGAGTAGATGTCCCGGGCCATGTTCACGTACACGCGGTCCGTGTCCCGCATGAGCTCGCTCATCCCCTCCACGAAGTCGTCCTGGCTCATGCTCACGAAGTTACCGAAGAAGAGGATGTTGGCCCGATTGGCGCGCACGTCCTCCAGGCTCACCACGTGGGAGGTGACGCGGGGGCGAGCGGCCAGTACGGCATACACGATCGCTGCAACGCAGCCCACCAGCAGCACCGTGGTGGGAACGAGCAACAAGGGGTTGGCGTCGATCTTGGGGGAGATGGAGGCCAACATGATGGAGATGATGATCCCGTTGATGGAGATCATGATATTGGCCTTGTTGTCGGCGATGGAGCTCAGGTCCATGTGGGTCCGGTAGGAGGTCCGGAACATGGTCTCGATGCCCCTGGAGGTCCCCAGGCTCTCGTCCTTGGCAGCCTGCTTGCCCTTCTTCCGCTTTTGCTTCTCCTCCTCGACCTTGTCCCGGAGGCGATCCACCTCGTCGAGCGCCGCCCTCAGGTGGGGGTCCCGCCGTGCCTCTTCGATCAGCTCGGGGGAGGGGGCCCCGGAGGCCTCGCCGCCGGAGGGCGCGTCATCCCGCGACGCGGACGGGTCCTGCTGATGGGCGTCCTCCGTCATTCTCCTGCCTCCCCCTGGGATGGCTCCGTTGCGTCCCGGGCCGTGCGGGATACATATGCGTTCCGACCGCGTCTGTCGATGATCCGGCCCTAACTCACAGGCTAAGCGACCCGGCATCGGGGAGATCCTTCGGCGTCACGAAGCGCTCCAGCGTGCACTCCCCGGTGGCCACCTCGGGCCAGGCGTCCACGTGGGTCTCCAGGACGGCCAGGGCGGCGGTGGGATACTTCAGTCGCAGGGCTTCGATCTCCCGGCGGTCACCGTGGCCGGCCAGTCCGTGGGCCAGCGCCTCAATGGCCGGGTTGTGCCCGATGATGAGGAGCCGAGCCACGTCCGGGTCGGCGCCGTGGAGCGAGGCCAGCAGCCCCCCCGAGGACGAACCGTAGAGCGCCTGGTCGTACTCCACCACGATGTCGTCCCCCAGCGCTCCGGACACGAGGCCCCACGTCTCATGTGTGCGAACCGACGTCGAGCACAGCACCAGGTCCGGAATCAGATCCTCCGCCCTCATGTACGACCCCATGGCCCGGGCGGCCCTCCGTCCGCGTCCCGACAGCGGCCGATCGTGATCCCGGAGTCCAGGGTGGTCCCAACTGGACTTGGCGTGTCGGAGCAGATAGACCGTCTTCACCGTTCACCCCCGTTCAGAATGGGAATCCCATGCCCACGTACACCGCCGTCCCTTCAGAGCCACGGGCCACCGCGAGGTTGAGCGTATAGGCGTCGATCCACGTGACCCAGACGCCGCCCCCCACCGCTCCGTGCCAGCGGCTCGACTCCTCTTCGTCCAGGAAGACCCGGCCGACGTCGCCGAAGGCGAGCGCGCCCACGTCGCCGGGCAGCACGAAAACGAGCTCCGACAGGAAGACACGCAGCTCGGCCGCGCCGAACACCGACGACTCGCCGGTGAAGCGGTCCAGGCGGTAGCCCCTCAGAGTCTCCAGGCCGCCGATTGAGGCCGCCTCGTGGTAGGGAGCGTCTCCGATGACCCGCTCAGCGCCCAGGCGAACCGCGAGCGTCGGGCGGAGGCGGCCCCCGGCGGACACGTTGGCGCTGCCTTCGGCCCGGAGGCTCGCGAAGGTCTCCCTCACGTCGAACGCGGACGGAAAGAGACGACCCCGCACGAGGAGGCGTCCGCCGCGGCGGGGCACGACCGGATCGTCCCGGCGGTCCCACGAGACGGAGCCCACGAGGCTCATCTGCGTGAAGTTCGCGTACCCGTAGGGGACCTCATCAGCCACCAGCGTGCCCACGTTGTCGTAGGGGCGAAACGAGGAGAGGTGCGTGCCCCCTTCCACGACCACGCCTTCCCCGGGCTCGAAGCGGACGGCGGTTCGGAGACGGACCTCGCGCCGCTCCGCCCGGTAGAGATCCTCCTCCCGATCGAGGCGGGTCTCGTTGCCCGGACCGTAGTAGCGCTCGCCCTCGGCGCCGGTGATCATCAACTCGGCGACGCCGCGCACGTCGGGCCGCACGACGGGCACGTCCACCTCCACCCCCACACGGCCGCGTCCGCTGGACGTCCCGATCCCGGCCCGTACCGTTACGGCCGTGTGGTAGGGGTGCTGGCGGAAGCCGTATCGTTGCCATTGGGCTGACGCCCCGAGCCAAACGCCGAGGTCCGGCGTGAAGCCGAGGTTCGGGGCGGGAAACCAGCGGGAGCCCCAGTCCCGGGGCCTGGCGCCGTAGCGTTCCGCCTCCGCATCGCGCGGCTCCTGCCACGCGCGGTGGTCCAGCGACTGTCCGGACCAGTTGGCGAACAGTTCGTTGTCTCCCCGGTCATCGTAGAAGCGCACATAGCTGCCGTCCGTGCGGTCGGTGAAGCGGTCGTTCGACCCGCCGCCCACGACCCGGAGCAAAGTACTACCGCTTTCGCTGCCCAGAACCTCGACGAGGTCGTCGCCTCCGCGCATGTAGACCCGGACCTCGCGCGTCTCGGCTCCGGAAAAAGTCCGCCGGTAGTAGGGCTCGGGCTCGGGCGCGCCGTCCACGAGGTCGTAGATCTCCACCTGGAGCCGGTCGCCGGCCAGCCGCTCTGCCCGAAGCCACTCTCCCTCGTCGGTGGCGTCGATGTCCACCCAGCCCGACAGGAGGCGGTAGAAGTCCCAGGCCACGTCCCGAAGGTGGTCCCGGCGGTTGAGAAGCGCGGCCTCGAGCCGCGCTCCGATGGCCTGGTAATAGGGGCCCGGCAGACCGCCAACGGCGTCCAGGATCACCTCGTCGGTCAGCCTGGCCTGGAGGCCGTCCACCACCACCTCCCACTCGGACCACGACAGCTCCGCCAGGATCATGCGGTCCAGCCCACGTCCGTTCCACGACAAGCGGAAGGCCGCCGGATAGTCGTGCGAGAAGCCCACGTAGTGGGGCCACGGGACCCTCGTCAGCAGGGCGATCGTGCCATCCAGGCGGGCCAATGCCCAATCCCGGTCCCGGGGCACGGGCTGGAAGATCAAAGCCCCCGCGTCGTCCGTGAAGCCGGCCCAGCGCCACTGGTCCGGGTGCCGGTCCCAGTCCCCCACCAGGAAGTCCAGGAGCCGGGCTTTGAGGAAGTCCGGAGCGTCCACCCGGTTGTCGGAGCCTTCCTCCAGCCGCTCGTAGAGCCTCTCCGAGCCGATCACCCGGGACGATGCCGCGAAGCCCGGGGCGTCGTCCTCCCCTTCGTCGGGGCGCACCTCGATCCAGCCCAGCATCCCCCGGAACTCCGCCCGGAACTCGCCCAGGCGAGGATCGTCGGGCATGACGAAGAGCCTGGGATCCGGGTGGAGGACGCCGGCCGCGTCCAGGAGGGACGAGACCACCATCGCGCTCAGCGGAAAGAGCGCCGAGATCTGGTCCTGAAGCACGCTCGCCGCCAGGGTCTCGCGGAGCTCGGGGTCCAGCGTGCGGGCGGCGTCCTTGTCCAGGGAACGGAAGTTGTAGGTTGCCCCGTCCGCGCCCTCGAAACGGAGGGAGCGCGTCTGCTGTCCGCCGCCCAGACGAAGCGGCGTGAGACCCCCCGCGAACCGGTTCAGGTCGAGCACCTCCACGGCGATCGGCGTGCTCCACAGGTCGCGATGGCCGTTGCCAAGGACCCAGCGATGGAGCGCGCCTCGCTCGTACCGCCCGTACGGCGTGGCCAGGACCGTGTCTCCCGGGGTGAGGGGCACGGCGAGCTGAGGCACCGGCGGCGCCGACTCCTGCGCGCGCAGGCCCGTTGCGGCCAGCAAGAACGCAACAAAGCCGTACGTCGCCCGTCGGATCATGGGTTCGCGACCGACACCGGAAGGCCCACCCTGGTGAGAATGGCATGAAAACGAGGATCGGAGCGAATGTCGCCCCACATGGGGGCGCACGCCAGAAAGACCACGGCGCCCACGCGCCGGTCTACCGCGCGGCCCAGATACTCGAAGGTCCGGTCGGTCTCTCCCACGGCCAGGTGCTGGAGCGCGAAGTCCATCTCCAGAGAGAGGTCGGGGTGCTCGCGCCGCCGCCGTTCCAGAAGCTCCCCCATGGCGCGAGCTTCGTCCATGCGGCCCAGCTTGGCCAGGCAGTAGGCCCGGTTCGGGATCACCTTGTAGGGGTCGCCGGTCCGGTCGACGATGTTCTGGAAGGTCGACAGGGCCTCCTCCCACTCACCTTTGGCGGCGTGAAGCCACCCCAGGGTCTCGGAGGCCATGCGGAGGTCCGGGTCCATGTCCAGAGCGCGGTGGACCTGGCGAAAGGCATCGTCGACGCGGTCCACCCACAGGTAGGCCTGCCCGAGAGAGTGCTGCAGAATCGGGGACAGGGGATCGAGCTGCACGGCGGCCTCCATCTCTTCCGCGGCCGCGGCGTACTCTCCCATGGCCCTCAGGTAGAGGGAGTACAGGTGGTGGACTTCGGACGAGCCCGGGGTCCGGCTCAGAGCCTTGTGGAAGCTCGCGTAGGCCGCGTCGAAGTCCCAGTCGTAGAACAACTTGACGGTGGCGAGGGCCAGGTGGGACTCGCCGGCCGAGTCCTCCAGCTCCAGCGCCCGGTGGGCCGCCTCCGTGGCCCGGGGAAAGGCGACGCCGCCGGGTAGGTGGCCCAGCGCGCCCAGGAACGTGAGGGCCGTGGCCAGTCCTGAATGGGGCAAAGCGCAGTGGGGGTCCATCTCGATCGAGCGCTCGTAGTGCTCGATGGCTTTGCGAGCCGACTCGGGAGCCCACTTCCGCCAGTGGGCCAGGCCCTTCAGGTACTCCGTGTAGGCCTCGGTGTTGTGGGTGTGGTGCGCCACGAGGGAGCGCGTCGCCGTCGCGGGGCCGCCCCTCGGCTCCAGGAGCCGGGTCTCCAGGCGTGCCACGATGCTCCGGGCGATCTCGTCCTGGGTCTTGAAGATGTCCTCCAGGCCCCGGTCGTAGGCCTCGCTGAAGAGGTGGTAGCCGTCCCGCGCGTCGATGAGCTGGGCGGTGATGCGCACCCGGCCGCCGGCTTTGCGCACGCTCCCTTCAAGTACGGCCCCTACACCCAGCTCCGCCCCGATCTGACGCACGTCCTGGTTCAGGCCCTTGTACTTGAACGACGACGTCCGGGCGGTTACCTGGAGCCCGTTCACGCGGGTGAGGGCGTTGATGATCTCCTCGCTGATGCCATCGCTGAAGAACTCGTTCTCCGGGTCGGAGCTCATGTTGACGAACGGCAGCACGGCCACGCTCTTCCCGCAGCGGGCGCGGCCCTCCGCCAGGGAGGTTTGGTCCGGAATCACCAGGCCGGGGCCCACAACGCCATGGACCTCGGTGGGCCGTTTGACGTTCTTGAGATTGAACTCCCCCAGAGAGCGGGTCCGGATCTCCGGTTGGTTCTTCACCTCGTCGAAGACCTTCCCGGAGATGAGGATCCCTCCCGGCACCGAGAGGCTCTGGATGCGCGCAGCCACGTTCACTCCGTCTCCGAAGACGCCGTCCTCGTCGTGGACCACGTCCCCGGAGTGTACGCCGATCCTCAGAGGGATGCGGGGTTCGCTCGCGAGCTGCCGCTGGATCTCAATGGCGCACAGGACCGCTTTGACGGCGCTGGGAAAGACGCTGAGCGTGCCGTCCCCGTGGACCTCGAGGAGCTTGCCCCCGTGCTCGGCTATGGCCACGTCGAGGACCCGTCGCTGCCGGTCCCGGTGGGCGCGGCCCTGTCGCTCGTCCTCCTGCACGAGGGCCGTGAAGCCGACCATGTCCGTGAACATGATGGCGGTGAGTCGTCGTACCATTGAGTCCCGGGGGCCGTGCGGGGGCCGGATGGCCATTGTTCTGGGGGCGAAGCGGAGGACGGTGCCGGCAACGGACCCCCTGGTCCCCGTTTCGTTCCGGGGCGGGGCCCGCCCGGGGGCGCCCCGGTGACGGACGCCCCGGTTCGCTGGACGGACGAGGCGCTCCTGGCGGCCCTGAGGGAGGCCGGCGCCCCCGAGCTGGAGCGCGTCCGCTTCAAGCCGAACCGCCGCACCATCTGGTCCGTGACGGCGGGTGGCGCGAGGCTGAACCTCCACGTGGCCTTCCGCCGCGCGCCCTGGGCCGTCGTTCGGGACTTCGCGGCCATCGCCGCGGGCGCGGCGCTCCCCGCGAGAACGCGGCCCCGCGCGTTCCACGAGGCGGCCCGCCGGGTGCGGGCGTGGCCCGATCTGGAGCCCGAGATGGGGCGGATCCAGGCCACCTGGCGCCCGGCGCGAAGGGGGTCGACGGGCCGCTCCTCCGCCCCGCGCCGGCGCTTCGCCAGACCGGGACCCTGCTCCGCCACACCCGAGCAGCTACGCGAGCTGCGCCAGCTTTACCTGGCGCTCAACTTCGAGCGCTTCGGCAACCGACTGCCCGCCGACCTCCACCTTCGACTCAGCTCCCGCATGCGTAGCCGCCTGGGGCAGGCGGTGGGCGATACCCGGGAGGGACGGCGCCGCGTCGTGGAGATCGCCCTCAACGCCCGCTTGATGGAGGAAGGGCAGGAGGCCCAGCGCCTGGACACGCTCCTGCACGAGATGGTGCACGCCGCGCTCTGGCTGCTGCGCGGCGACATGAGCCACGGCGACCACTGGAGGGCGTGGGCCCGGAGCGTGGGATGCAACCCCCGGGCATGCACTTCGCGGATCCCTTCCGGGAACGGTCCTACTCCCCCTGACTCGGCAGGAGTTCCTGCACCCGTTCCGCCACCTGACCCGCGGTGAAGCCGAACTCGTCGTAGAGGATGGGCCAGGGTGCCGAGGCGCCGAAGCGGTCCAGGCCGA
>DASWKP010000073.1:0-6862 GCA_036396575.1 Longimicrobiales bacterium
GTGCTGACCACGGTGCCTCTTCAGCTCCTGGCCTATCACATGGCGGTGCTGCGGGGATGCGACGTGGACCAGCCGCGCAACCTGGCCAAGTCCGTCACCGTGGAGTGAGCCGGCCGCATGCGGGTGGTCCTCCAGCGGGTCCGGCGGGCAGCCGTCCGGGTGGGAGACCGGACGGTGGCGTCCGTCGGGCAGGGGCTTCTGCTGCTCGTGGGCATCCACCGGTCCGATGACGAGGCCACCCTGGCGTGGATGGCCGACAGGCTCGTGGGGCTCCGGGTCTTCGGGGACGAGCGCGGCAGGATGAACCGGTCCCTGGAGGACGTGGGAGGGGCGCTGCTGGTGGTGAGCCAGTTCACGCTGTACGGCGACGCCCGCAAGGGGCGCCGGCCCAGCTTCCTGGAGGCGGCCCCGCCGGAGGTTGCGGTGCCCCTCTATGAGCGCTTTCTCGACATGCTTCGACTGCGGGCCCCGGGGCGAGTCCAGTCCGGGGAGTTCGGAGCGCACATGGACGTGGAACTGGTCAACGACGGCCCGGTGACCCTGGTCCTGGAGCGATGAGGGCCGCGCCCCCCCTGGTCCTGGCGTCCGCGTCTCCACGCCGCGCCGGCGTCCTGTCGCTTCTGGGATTGGAGCACGCCGTGGAGGCCGCCGACGTGCCCGAGGGGTTCCTTCCGGGGGAGGACCCCGCCAGCCACGTGGAGCGACTGGCCCGGGAGAAGGCTGTCGCCGTGACCCGGCGGCACCCCGGAGCCCTCGTGCTGGCTGGAGATACCGTAGTCGTCCGGGACGGCGAGATCATGGGAAAACCCCGCGACGCCGCGGAGGCCGTTGGCATGCTCGTCACCCTGGCTGGAAGGGAGCACCGCGTGGTCACCGGGCTCGCCCTGGTGTCGCCGGGAGGCGCGGTCCATTCACGGGTGGAGTGGGCCACGGTGCGCTTCCGGCCCCTCACCCGGGATGAAGCCCGGGAGTACGTGGCCACCGGGGAGCCCATGGACAAGGCGGGATCCTACGGGATCCAAGGGCGTGGCGCCGCGTTGGTGACGAGCGTCGAGGGCGACTACTATACCGTCGTGGGCCTGCCCGTGTCGGGCCTGGTGACGCTCCTGCGGGTCTCGGGCTGGCGCTACGCGTTCGGGCGGATCGCCGCCTCGGACTGACCGGGCGATCCCGGGGGCGACCGGGCCGTCCGCGCCACCGGTGGAGCGCCCGCCCACCCAACGGACAGGGAGCCTTCCGAGCGTGAAGAGCGTGCTGGCCATCGACCAGGGGACCACCGGCACGACCTGCCTCGTCGTGGGCCAGGACGGGCAGGTAAAGTCCCGGGCCTACTCGGAGTTCACCCAGCACTTCCCCCGGCCCGGTTGGGTGGAGCACGACGCCGTGGAGATCTGGGAGGTCACGCGCCGGGTGGCGCGGGAGGCCCTGGCCAGCGCCCGGGAGCACGAAGTGGCGGCGGTGGGGATCACCAACCAGAGGGAGACGGTGGTCCTCTGGGATCGGGGAACGCTCGAGCCCGTGCACAGGGCCATCGTCTGGCAGGACCGGCGCACCGCGGGCATCTGCCGGGAGCTTCGCGCTGCCGGCCACGAAGAGCGCTTCCGCTCGACGACCGGTCTGGTCCTGGACCCCTACTTCTCGGGCACCAAGCTCACGTGGCTGTTCCGCGAGCATCCCCATCTCAGGCAGCGCGCGGAGGCGGGGGAGCTGGCGGCGGGAACGATCGACGCGTGGCTGATCGCCCGCCTCACCGGGGGCGAAGCGCACGCCACGGATCCCACCAACGCCTCCCGCACCCTCCTCTACGACCTCCGGGCCGGGGCGTGGGATGACGGCCTCCTGGACATCCTGGAGGTTCCCCGGGAGGTCCTCCCCGAAGTCCGGCGCAGTTCGGGTCGGTTCGGGGTCACCGCGGGCGACGCGCTGGGCCTGGAGGTGCCGGTGTCGGGTGTGGCGGGAGACCAACAGGCGGCCCTCTTCGGTCAGGGGTGCGTACGGGAGGGTCTGGCCAAGAACACGTACGGCACGGGGGCGTTTCTGCTCCTGCACACGGGCAGCGAGCCGGTGGCGTCGAGACGGGGCCTGATCACCACGGCGGCGTGCGACGCCACCGGCGGGCCCGCCTACGCGCTCGAGGGCTCGATCTTCATTGCCGGAGCCGCGCTCCAGTGGCTGCGGGATGGGCTCGGCGTGATCGAGACGGCGGCGGAGACGGAGGCGATGGCGCGAAGCCTCGCGAGCAACGACGGCGTCTATTTCGTGCCCGCGTTCGTGGGCCTCGGCGCCCCCCACTGGGAGCCCGAGGCCCGGGGCATGCTCGTCGGGCTCACGCGGGGCACGTCGCGGGCGCACCTGGCCCGGGCGGGGCTGGAGGCCATGGCCTACGCCACCCGGGATGTCCTCGAAGCCATGGAGGCGGACTCCGGCGTGGAGACGGCGGAGCTCCGCGTGGACGGAGGCGCGGCCGCGAACGCATGGCTCATGGAATTCCAATCCGGTGTCCTGGGCATCCCCGTCCGGCGGCCGGCCCTCCTGGAGACGACGGCGCTGGGTGCGGCTGGCCTTGCGGGCCTGGCCGAAGCCGTGTGGTCGTCGGCTGACGACTTCGTCTCCGCCCAGGGTGAGCCCGACGTGTTCGTCACGGAGATGGACGTGGCCGAGAGGGACGGGCTCCTCGCCGGCTGGGCGCGCGCCGTGGACGCGACCGTCGCATGGGCCCGCGCGGGCGCGACGCCGTGACCGAGGCCGCACCCCTCCGCGTGGCGGTGATCGGCGGCGCCCGCGCCACCGAGGAGGATCTGGCGCTCGCCCACGAGGTGGGGCGCGGACTCGGGGACGCGGGGGCCGTGTTGGTGTGTGGCGGTATGGGCGGAGTCATGGAGGCAGCGGCGCGGGGATGCCGTGAAGCCGGAGGCCTGACGGTGGGCCTCCTGCCTGGAGCGGACCCCCAGGAGGGGAATTCCGCCATCCTGCTCCCGCTGGCCACGGGCCTGGGGGTGGCGAGGAACGCCCTCGTGGTGCGGGCGGGGGAGGCCGTCATCGCCGTGGGAGGGGAGTGGGGCACCCTGTCCGAGATCGCTCTGGCCCGGGCGATGGGCCGGGTGGTGGTCACCCTTGGGACGCCGCCGGCCGAGGGGCTGGCGCTGCCGGCCGCCGCCAGCGCGGAGGAGGCCGTGGCCGCGGCGTTGGACGCCGCGCGGCAAGCTCGCGAGGGCTGGTGCGGGCCCGATCCGCCCCCCGGTCGGCCGGCGCCGCCGCGCGGTGTGGGGAGGCTCCCGACGGAGGATTAGGAACCTCCCGACTTGATCCGCCTATTCCACACCAAGACATTTCGGACGTCGGAGTGCGACTTCCCTCGAATGGACTCTCGCCCCGAACCCGGACGGAGCAGTTATGAAGAACACGCGTTTCATGGTCGGCCTCGTCGGTGTAGCTCTCGTGGTCACGTACCTGGCGTGGACCGGGATCAGCGACACGATGGTCTACTACCTCACCCCGGCCGAGCTCATGGCGCGGGTCGACTCGGACCCGACGTTCGCTGGCGTGGGCGTAAAGGTCAGCGGCAAGGTGGTCCCCGGGAGCTACGTGAAGGCCCAGGGTGAGTTGCTGCACAGCTTCAGGGTCCGGGACATCGAGAACGAGAGCGTCACCTTCCCGGTTGAGTTCCGGGACGTCATTCCGGACACGTTCAACGAGGACATGGACGTTGTCCTCGAAGGCCGCTTCGACGACGCCGGAGTCTTCCAGGCCACCACGCTCCTGACCAAGTGCGGGAGCCGCTACGAGGTGGCTCCCGAGGATCTCCGTCCCAGCGACGCGGCCCGGAGCGCCGGTTGAGCGTCCTGGGCGAGGTCGCCCTCTGGATAGCCCTTCCCGTCGCGGTATGGGGGACCGTCCTCGGCTTCCTGGGAGGGCGAAAGGGCCGGGGGGACATGGTCCTGTCGGCGGAGCGGAGCGTCCACATCGTCTTCTTCCTGACGATCCTGGCCTCGTTGGGGGTCATCGACGCCTTCCTGAACGACCGCTTCCAGTACCTGTACGTGGCCAGCTACTCCAACCGGGACCTGCCCACGTACTTCAAGGTTTCGGGGCTGTGGGCCGGCCAGACCGGATCGCTTCTGTTCTGGCTCCTCCTCCTGATGTTCTTCTCCTCCCTGTGCGTTTGGCTGAACCGCAGGCGGAACCGCGAGTTCATGCCCTACGTGACCGGGATCCTCCAGGGCATCGCCGTCTTCTTCCTCGTGGTGCTCCTGTTCGCGGGTGTGAACCCCTTCGAGCGCCTGGGCTTCATGCCCGTCGACGGCCAGGGGCTCAACCCGCAGCTCCAGAACTACTGGATGACGATCCATCCGCCCACGCTCTATCTGGGCTTCACGGCGTTCACGATCCCGTTCGCGTTCGCCATGGCATCCCTGATGACCGGACGCCTGGACTCCCGGTGGATCCAGTTGACGCGGCGCTGGACGCTCCTGTCGTGGTTCTTCCTCGCCAACGGCATCATCTTCGGGATGCGCTGGGCCTACGAGGAGCTGGGCTGGGGCGGCTACTGGTTCTGGGACCCGGTGGAGAACGCGTCGCTGCTGCCGTGGCTCACGGCCACCGCGTTCCTCCATTCGGTGATGGTCCAGGAGACCCGGAGGATGCTCAAGGTCTGGAACATGGGGCTGGTGATCCTGACCTTCCTGCTGACCATCTTCGCCACATTCCTCACGCGGTCGGGTCTGATCGAGTCCGTCCACTCCTTCGCCGAGAACACGAAGATCGCGTTCATCTTCCTGTCGTTCATGGGGAGCATCCTGGCGTTCGGCGTGGTGATGATCCTGTGGCGCCTCCCTCAGCTCAGAAGCGAGAACCGCATCGAGAGCTTCATCTCCCGGGAGTCCGCGTTCCTCTTCAACAACCTGATCCTGTTGGGCGCGGCGTTCTCGGTCCTGTGGGGCACGATGTTCCCCCTCATCAGCGAAGCGCTCACGGGCCAGGAGATTTCGGTGGGGCCCCCGTTTTTCAACCGGGTCAACCTCCCCATCGGCATCGCCCTCCTGGCTCTGGCGGGCATCGGACCGGTCATCGCCTGGCGGAGGGCCTCCCGAAAGAACCTGAAGAAGAACTTCCTGTGGCCCACCGTCGGGGGGCTGGGTGTGGTCGCGGCCTTCTACGCCGCCGGGGCTCGCCACGGCCTGGCCCTGACGACGTTCGGCGTCAGCGCGTTCGTCATGTGGATCATCGTCGTGGAGTTCTGGAAGGGGACGAAGGCCCGAGCGCGCATCGAGCAGGAGAACTTCGCCAATGCTTTCGGCCATCTCGTGTGGAGGAACCGCCGGCGGTGGGGCGGCTACATCGTCCACGTCGGAATGGTGCTGATCTTCACGGCCTTCGCGGGCGCGGCGTGGAACCGGGAGGTCATCCAGACGCTCGACCCCGGCGAATCGGCCGAGATCGCTTCGCCATTCGGCCACACGTACACGGTCACGTACGACGGCCTGTCCAGCTACCGGGCCACGGCGAATCAGGTCAACGACAACCTGGCGTGGCAGGCTCTGGCCCTCCTCACCGTGCGGAAGGAAGGAGAGAGGGTGGGCCAGTTCACGACCGAGATTCGTGGCTACATCCAGCCCGCGGACGCCCGGACGACGGAGGTCGGCATCCATTCAACGCCTCTGGAGGACCTCTACGTGATCCTGTCCAGCGTGGAGGATCTCAGCGGGGCGGTGGTGAGCAACGATCCGGAGGCCCAGACAGCGACCTTCAAGTTCCTCGTGAACCCGCTGGTCGGCTGGATCTGGGCCGGTGGTTTCGTCCTCACTCTCGGCAGCCTGATCGCGCTGTGGCCTTCCGCCGAGCGGGTCCGCGGGACCTCTCCCGCACCGTCTCGACGCGAGGCCACGGTGATCGCGCCCGAGCCGGTCCCGACGGGGGACTGAGGAGGTCGCCGTGTACCTGTCCCTCGGAATCCTGCTCCTGGCCACGGCCGTGGTGGTGATCCTGCTCCAGCCCCTCGTCATGGGCCAGGCGGCCCCTCTCGTGGGGGACGGGGACGAGTTGAGCGAGGCGGGCGCGCGGCGACGCGTGGCGCTCCTCGCGCTCCGGGACGTCGAGTACGACTTCGCCACGGGCAAGCTCGACGGGGAGGACTACCGCTCCCTGCGCGCGGAGATCTCGGGCGAGGCGCTCGTGGCCCTGGACGACCTCGACCGTGAGGACGCGGGGAGGGGCTCGGCGGCGCTCGAGGCCGAGATCGCTGCGGTGCGCCTCGGGCTCGAAGCCGGGGCCGCGTGTGGCGCGTGTGGCTTTCTGAATCCGGAGGGGAGCCGCTTCTGCTCCAGCTGCGGCGGAACCCTCACCGCCGGTGCCGGCGACAGGTGACGTCCGCGGTGCGCGGCGCCCCCCCGGGGTCGCCTGGGTGAGCCTTGCCGCGGAGCCGGAGGGATCCTCCGAACCCGCCTTCACGGCACCTCTCCTGGAGGCGAAGGGCCTCAGCCGCGCCTTCGGACACCTCAGGGCCGTGGATTCCGTCTCCTTCGACCTCGCCCCGGGCGAGTTCCTCACGGTGTTCGGCCCCAACGGGGCGGGCAAAACCACCCTTCTTCGCATGCTGGGAGGCGGGCTTCAGCCCACGTCGGGGGAGGTCCGCATCCAGGGAGAGGCCCTCGACGCCGGCGAGATCGCGTGGCGGCACCGGGTGGGCGTCCTCTCCCACCAGAGCTACCTGTACGGACACCTGACGGCGGCGGAGAACCTGCGCTTCTTCGGGACCCTCTACGGCCTCGATGACCTGGGCGAGCGAATTCCCGAACGCCTCGCGCGCGTGGACCTCCTGGATCGGGCCGGCGATCCCGTGCGCACCTACTCCCGGGGGATGCGC
>DASWKP010000074.1:0-12172 GCA_036396575.1 Longimicrobiales bacterium
CACCGACGGCACCGGCCTCGATCGGATCACGTACACCCCGGAATTCGACGGCTTTCCCATGTGGAGCCCCGACGGCCGCTGGCTGGTGTGGGGCTCGAACCGCAACATGTCCCACGAGGGCAACACGAACATCTTCGTCGCCGAGTGGGTGGAGGAGATCTCCGAGTAGGCGGGCTCACACCGCTGCCGGGAGGCGTTCGAAGTAGGTGGTGAGGATCCGGTAGGTCAGACCCCACACCACCTCTCCCCGCACCCGCAGGCAGGGAAAGTCGCGGTCGCCGTCGCTCAGGGCGATGGCCACGGTGCTCTCGCACGCGGGGTCGCGCAGCTCCGAGAGCGGAACCCAGTGCACCGCGTCCACCTCGTCGCTGGCCACCCGCGCCGGCGTGCCCACCGGCACCGTGAACATGAAGGGATGGATAGCTATGCGCGGGAGGCGCCGGTTCGTGGGTGCCACCACGGGGAGCCGTCCCACGGGCCGACCGGTGCGCGCGAGGTCGACTCCCGTCTCCTCGCGGGTCTCGCGCATGGCGGTTTCCACCAGGGAGCTGTCCACCACCTCCCGGCGCCCCCCCGGCAGGGCCATGTGGCCCGACCACGGATCGGTCTCCCGCTCGGCGCGCTTGATGAGGAGGAGCGCCGGCTCGGAGCCCTCACGCAGGATGAGGCTCACCGCGGCCTCCGTGACCGCCGTGGCTGCCCTGGCCTCCATGGCTTCCGGGTCGGGGGGCGGGTCCTCGCGCTCCCGCCCGCCCAGGCCCTCAAGGGCCCGATGCGGCGCTGCGCGGTGGGGATCGTTCATGCAGAACGATATCCAGTGCAGCGACTTCGGTACAAGCGTGAGATGTTCGCCCGGGGAGCGAGGGCCGGGGTCCGGGGCTACGGGGAGTCGGCCACGCGAGCCGCGCCCCGCTCGATGCGGAAGCGCACTACGCGCTGGACATCGAAGTCGTCCCGCGTGACCGCCCACACGTACTCCCGGCCGAAGATGGGCTCGGGCCAGGAGCTGAACTCCGGCGGAGCTTCCACGCGACCCAGGTAGCTCCCGTCGGGCTCGAAGACATCGAAGGCCACGTCCTCTCGCCACCGGGTGGGGTAGCTGTCGGGGTCGTCGGGATCGTGGTTCGGGTCGTCCACCTCGTAGCCCCGCCCGCTCAGCCAGACCCAGATGCGCCCGTCCTCGCCCGGGTGGAGGCCCTGATACGCAGGCTTCCGGTCGGGCACGTCGGGTCCGTTCCAACGCCACCCCGGGAACTGGTTGCGCATGTTCCGTTCGGCCTGCTCCCGGGCCCGCGCCCCCTCGGACGGCGCCACGGGAACCGGATCGGTGTGCCGCTCGATCCGGAGGGGAGGCTCCTCCGTGCGGTAGAGCGTGAAGGCGTACTCGGTGGGCAGGCCCGCGACCAGGTAGCCCAGCGGGCTCATGCTCCAGTGCTCCGAAGGCGAGAACGGGACGCGGTTCACCGAGGTGTTGTTCTCGCTCTGGCCCGAGATGGTGGGGGGCTCGTAGTCCCACGTGGGCTGCACCAGCGTGTCACCCGGCGCGCCGTCTGGCCTGTACTGGGCCAGACCCATGACCCAGTCGAAGACCGAGGCCTCCGGGTCCACCAGGACCAGCGTCCACACGTTGTCCGCGGTATCGCGGTAGAGCTTGCGGCTGGTGTTGAAGTTGCCCCGGATGATCCAGGTGTCCAGCGATTCGCCCCGGGGAGAGTATACGTTGAAGCGGGCGTTGGAAGGATCCCGGAGGACGATGCGCCCGTCCGATAGGACGGCCATTCCTCCGTCGGGGCGCCTGTACTCCCCGGGACCCTCACCCTCCCGGCCGATGGTCTGGCGGTAGGTGCCGTCGGACTCGTAGACCCGGAGGGCCGGCACCTGCCGGTCCATGACGTAGATCTCCCCGTCGGCACCCACGGCGATGGACTGCACGCTCCCGAGCATGTACTCGTCGGGCCCTTCCAGCACGCCGATGGACACGTCCTCGACGAGCCGGGCGTCCACGCCCCAGACGCTGCCGGCCACCGTGCGCACGACGAGAGTGTCGCCGATGCTGTCGCGGACGGCCTGCCAGCTCGGTCGGCCATCGGATCTCTCCTCCTGGGATGCGCACGCGGCGAAGAGCGCGCACGCGCAGGAGACGGCCAGGGCGGTACGGAAGGTGGGTGTCTGCGTCATGGGGCGGTCGGGTCGAGGGGAGGCACGCAAGCCGTGCTACCTCTTGGACGGGCTCGTACGCCGGACCGTTGCGTGACGGCGGGAGGTCAGCGAGCGCCTCGCCGAGCGGCGGCGAGGGCCACGCTCATACGCCCGTCCGGGTCGGGCCCCACACCAGTTTGTGGAGCTGGACCTGGAGTCGCACGGGCAGCCCGCTGTCCAGGATCCATGCGGATAGCTCCTCCAGGTCCGGGCCGTCCCATACGGGAGAGACGAGGAGGGCGCGCAGCCGGCCCCCGCGCACCCTCTCGTCCAGCCCCCGCTCCCGGATGACCGACCCGGCCCAGACCCAGTCGGCTTCGTCCGCCACGACGAACTTGACCTCGTCCCGAGGCGTGAGGTGGTCGAGGTTGGACCACCGGTTCCGCTCGACCTCGCCGGAGCCAGGGCACTTCAGGTCCATGATCTTGTGGACGCGCGCGTCCAGGGGGGACACGTCCAGGGCCCCTGACGTCTCGATGAGGACCGTGTAGCCTTCCGCCAGCAGGCGATGGGCCAGGGTCACCGCGCCGGGCTGGACGAGGGGCTCACCCCCGGTGATCTCCACGAGGGGCGCTCCGTGGTCCGCCACGCGGCGCATGACGTCGTCCAGTGACAGCCGCTCCCCCCCATGGAACGCGTACGCCGTGTCGCACCACACGCAGCGCAGGGGACAGCCGGTGAGGCGCACGAAGGTGCACGGCAGCCCAACCCAGGTCGACTCTCCCTGGATCGACAGGAAGATCTCGGTGACGCGGACGAACGCGCCATCGCCCGGCGGATCAGCGGGCGCATCGGCCTGGCGGGGGAGGGTCATCGCGGCCTAGGCCCCGTTGCCGGCCCCGTCGGTGGCTTCGGCGGTGGCTTCGGCGCCTCGCTTGCCTCCGGGCCACAGGAAGCCCAGAGGCGACTCACGCACCATGCTGCCCGCGAAGAAGAGCATGTTCGCCGGGCGCTCCGCCAGGCGGCGCATGAGGTAGGGGTACCAGTGCGTGCCGAAGGGGATGTACACCCGCATGCCCCACCCGTCCGCCGCGAGCTGCTGCTGGAGGTCCCGGCGGACGCCGTGGAGCATCTGGAACTCGAAGCGGTCGGGACCGATGCCTTCCTTCTGGGCGAAGGCCACGGTGCCCTCGATCATGCGCTCGTCGTGGGTGGCGATGCCCGGGAAGTCGCCCTCGGCCAGAAGCAGCCGCGTCAGGTCCATGAAGCTGGCGTCCACCTCGGCCCGGTCCTGGAACGCCACGGCCGCCGGCTCGGCATAGGCGCCCTTGCACAGGCGCACGCGGGCGCCGAGATGGTTCATGCGGGCTACGTCGCCCACGGAGCGCCGCAGGTAGGATTGGAGCACCACCCCGATGTTGCGCCACCCGTCGGTCCACAGCTTCTCGAAGGCGTCCAGCGTGCGCTCCGTGTACTCGGACGACTCCATGTCGAAGCGGATGAAGCTGTCCGTGTCACGGGCCCTGTCGAGGAGCCTGCCCAGGTTTTCCGCCAGGAAGCGGTCACTCACGTCCTGGCCCAGCGCCGTGAATTTGAGGCTGACGTTGGCGTCCAGGGCCTCGGCGTGGATGCGGTCCAGGATGTCGAGGTAGACGTCCCCCGCCAGTCGAGCGTTGGCCTCGTCGTGCACGGACTCGCCGAGGAAGTTGCCGGTGGCGGTGAATCCCGCCTCATTGGCCTGGCGGATGGCGCGGACCAGGTCGTCCACGGACTCGCCCGGGACGAAGCGGCGGGCCATGGCCCGGAGCGGCGTCCTCGTGACCACGGCCCTGGCCTTGGACGATTGTCCCAGGTGGATGAGCGTTTCTCTGAGCATGTTATTGAATCGTCACGACGGTGGGCGGTGGGCCGCTATGCGCCCCCCGCGCTCCGCCGGATCGCCTCGTCCAGGAGTTCTTTCACGCGTGTCAGGGGCGCCGTCCCAACCTCCTCCTCCACCGCCTCCCGGCTTCCTCCACGCCAGATCAGGGGCGTCTCAACGTGACCCGTTATGCCCACGCCGGTCTCCGCCCAGCGGGGAAAGACCAGGTACCCGACCCAGGGCCGCGCGAGGTCGGGCGTCTTCTCCACCTCGACGGCCACCGTGTAGGGCAGCCCGTCACACCCCTCGAACGCCGGGGGCCGGTTGTGCGTCTTGAAGTAGCCTCCGAGAGAGGCGTCCTCCGTCGGGTCGTCGCTGGACACATCCGAAAGGTAGAAATAGTGTGAGGGCCATGAAAGCAGCCTTGTTCAGCGAGTTCGGCGGGCCCGACGTGGTCCGGATCGACGAAGTGCCCGCGCCGGAACCCGGACCGGGGGAAGTGCGGGTGTCCGTACGGGCCTCCTCCATGAACCATCTGGACCTGTGGGTGCGGCGGGGCCTGCCCATCGAGATCACCATGCCCCACATCGGTGGCTCGGACATCGCCGGCATCGTCGATGCCGTGGGGCCCGGGATCGACGAGGGCCTGGTCGGGCTTCGGGTCGTGGTGGACCCCTCGCTGGGATACGCCGACACGTACCAGACGCCCCCCCAGGGACCGGGCTTCGACCCTCCTCCCTTCCGCCTCATCGGAGAGCACACCGACGGAGGGTTCGCCGAACTGGCCGTGGTCCCGGCGGCGAACCTCCTGGAGATCCCGGAAGGGGTGGCCTTCGAGACGGCGGCCGCGGCGGGCCTGGTCTTCGTTACCGCCTGGCGGGGCCTCCTGGGGAGGGCGGACCTCAAGGCCGGCGAGCGGGTCCTCATCACCGGCGCCTCGGGTGGCGTGTCGACCGCCGCCGTCCAGATCGCCCGCATGGCCGGCGCCACCGTCCACGCGCTCACGAGCGGGCCGGACAACGTCGCGCGCGTCCGGGAGCTGGGTGCCCACCATGTCTACGACCGCCTGGAGGACGACGTCCTGGCACGCATCAGGGAGGACACCGGACGACGGGGCGTGGACGTGGTCCTGGACTCGGTCGGAGAGGCGCTGTGGGAGACGTGCCTACGTGGCCTGGCCGTGGGCGGCCGCATGGTGAGCTACGGAGCCACGTCCGGGGCCCGGGGCGTGACCGAAGTGCGCCACCTCTTCTGGAAGCAGCTCTCGATCCTGGGCTCCACCATGGGCACGCCCGGCGAGTTCCGGAGGGTGATGGGGCTGGTATTCCAGGGGCGCCTGAGCCCGGTGATCCACGAGGTCCTCCCCCTGGCGGAGGCGGGCCGGGCCCACGAGATGCTGGAAGCGGGCTCGGTCTTCGGAAAGCTGGTCCTGACGCCGTGAGGGAATGAGGCGACTTCGCGTCGCGCTGCGCCGCCTGGCCCTGGACCCGGGCCTTTCCGTCATCTCGGTGACGGCTCTGGCGCTGGGCATCGGCCTCACGGCGACCATGTTCAGCATCACCTATGCCGCGCTCTTCCGGGGGCTGCCCTTCGACGAGCCGTCGGAACTGGTCACCGTGTACGCCGCCAACCCGTCCACCGGATCCGCGCGGATCAGCCCCGACTACCACGACTTCCTGGCGTGGCGGGAGGAGGGCAGCGCCTTCGAGGATCTGGCGGCCTACACCACCACGTCCGCCGACCTGAGCGACGGCGAGGGATACCCCGAGCGCGTGGCCGCGGCGCACATGACGCCCGGGATCTTCACGCTCCTGGGCGTGCAGCCCGTTGCCGGACGCCTGTACGGGCCCGATGAGGACGCTCCGGGGGCGGAGCCGGTGGCGGTCATCGGGCACGCTCTGTGGAGGACCCGCTACGGCAGCTCCATGGAGCTCCTGGGGAGCGCCATCCTGGTGAACGGAGAGCCCCGGACGGTGGTGGGCGTGCTGCCGCCCGGCTTCGGGTTTCCCGAGGACCAGCAGTTCTGGATGCCCCTCGGTTACGATCCGGTCGAGGTGGAGCGGGGTCGAGCGTCGGTCCGGATCCTGGGACGGCTGCTGGACGGCGTGGACGCGGAGGTGGCCACGAGCCGCCTGAGGGTCGTGAGCCTGCGCCTGGCGCGGCAGTTCCCCGAGACCAACGAGGGTGTGGAGCCCCGCGTCGTGGCGTTCACGAAGGAGTTCTTCGCCGACGACGAAGTGGCGTTCCTCTACAGCATGCTGGGAGCGGGCTTCCTGGTGCTGCTGGTGGCGTGCGCGAACGTGGCCAACCTCCTCCTGGCCCGGGCCACGGATCGGAGCCGGGAGGTGGCCGTGCGCTCGGCCCTGGGCGCGGCACGGGCCAGGATCGTGGGGCAGCTCCTGGGAGAGACGCTGGTCCTGGCCATCCTGGGCGCGGTGGCGGGCACGGGGCTGGCCCTTCTGGGGGTGAAGCTGTTCAACGACGCCATCGTGTCGGTGGACATGCCCTTCTGGATCGACATCCGCGTGGACCCGACGATTCTGGGCTTCATTCTGGGCCTGGCGGCGGTGTCGGCGCTCGCGGCGGGGCTCCTGCCCGCGCTCCGGGCCTCCTCGGCGGCGATGGGAGAGATCCTCAAGGACGAGGGCCGGGGCACGTCGAGCCTGCACATGGGACGCACCAGCCGCGCCATGGTGGTAGCGGGCGTGGCTCTGGCCTTTCCTCTCCTGGTGGGGGCCGGGCTGGTCATCAAGAGCGTGACCCGGCTGAAGACGACGGACCTGGGCTTCGAGACCGAGTCCGTGCTCACGGCCCGGGTGAGCCTCCGACCCAACCGCTATGGGGACCCCGCCGCCCGTATGCGCTTCTTCGAGGACGTGCGGGAGCGCCTGGCCGGGCTGCCGGGGGTCCAATCGGCCGCGCTCACCACCAACCTGCCGGGCGGTTGGGGCCGCTGGATGCGCTTCGGCCTGGAAGGGGAGGAGTACCTGCGCGACGTCGATCGGCCGACGGTCCTGGGCGCCTTCGTCACGCCGGGCTTCCTGGAGTCCCTCGATGTCCAGGTGGTGGCCGGGCGCGGCATCACCGGGGAGGACCGGGCGGAAGGCGCCCCGGTCGGGGTGGTCAACCTGAGCTTCGTGGAGCGCTTCCTGGACGGGGGAGACGCGCTGGGACGGCAGATTCTGGTGGACGGTGAGGAGATGTGGCGGACCGTCGTGGGGGTCGTGCCGGACCTGCGCGTCTCGGGCCTGGAAAACCGGGAGCCGTGGGGTCTCTATGTGCCGTTGGCCCAGGTTCGGGAGCAATACTCCCTCTTCCTGATGGCCCGGGTGAGGGGGGAGCCCCGCGCCCTTGCCGCCTCCCTCCGCCAGGCGGTGCTGGACATCGACCCCGACCAGCCCGTGTACGACGTGCGCACCCTCGACGACGCGATCCAGGAGGGGGCGTGGTTCTACAACGTCTTCGGCTGGGTCTTCAGCATCTTCGGCGTCGTGGCGCTCTTCCTGGCGGCGGTGGGCCTCTACGGCGTCATCTCGTTCACGGTGGCGAAGCGCACCCGTGAGATGGGGATGCGCAAGGCGATGGGTGCCAGCGGCGCGGACCTCATCCGCCTGATCGTGGGGCGGGGCATGCGCCAGGTGGCCCTGGGCGGGGTCCTCGGCCTGGTGCTCGCCCTCTTCGCGTCGCGCTTCCTCACGGTGGTGCTCTTCCAGGTTGAGCCCCGGGATCCGGCCACCTTCGTGGCGGTGACGGTCGTCCTGGCGCTGACCGGCGTCACGGCGTGCCTGGTTCCGGCCCTGCGGGCGGTGTCGCTGGACCCCGCGGAGGCGCTACGCTTCGAATGACGACGCCCCGCCGTCGCATTGACCACATTGACCGCACTGACCGCGCTGACCCCTCTGCCCCCTGACGCCATGGACCTGAAGGAAGCCCAATCCCGCGTGGACGCCTGGATCGGCCAGTTCGAGGAGGGCTACTGGCCCCCCCTGGTGAACCTGGCCCGCCTCACCGAAGAGGTGGGCGAGTTGGCCCGGGTCATGAACCACCGCTTCGGGCCCAAGACGAAGAAGCCGGAGGAGAGCGAGCAGGAGCTGGCCATCGAGCTGGCCGACGTCCTCTTCGTGCTGCTGGTCATCGCCAACGAGCAGGGCATCGACCTGGACGACGCGCTCGAACGGGTCCTGGAGAAGTACCGCAGGCGGGACGGGGACCGCTGGGAGCGGAAGGGCGAGGGGGCAGGCGAGGGAGCCGGTTAGCCGCCGCCCAGCCCCAGGGTGATCCCCACCTGGACGATGGGCCAGAAACGCAGGTCGCTCTCCAGCTCCTCCGCCTCGAGGACCAGGTCGGCCGCGAGGCCGTCGGCGCCGGCTCCGCTGTGCGTCAGGGTGAGGGCCGGGTTCATGAACCCCACGCCCAGGTCCAGGAACACGCCGAAGCCCCGCCCGCCGTGGTGCCCGAAGCCGATCATCGCGAAGGGAAAGGCGGTGCTGGTCCCCGCTGTGCCCCGAAGCGTACCGACCTCCGTGGGCGTGTAGGAGCCCTCCCCCAGCTCCACCGCGGTGTCGGGCGTGGCGTCGAGGATCACGTCGTCGGTGTGGATCAGGACGCCCCCCGAGATCCGGAAGCCGCCGCCCCCCGGGTGCAGATCCACGCCCAGGAAGACCACGTCCGGGAGGCGGGCCTCGTAGGCCACGTCGCGGATGTCGGCCTTCAGTTCGGTGGGCACCGTTCCGTAGCCACCCCGGATCGTCGCGAGGCGCCCGAGGCTCAGACCCACGTCGGCGCCGACGCCCAGAGTGCCGATCTTCGGGGCGATGCTGATCTGGGCCGCGCCCGCGGCGGGCAGGCCCGCGGCCAGGCCCGCCAGGATCGACGCGGCCACGATGAGGGTCGCCAGGGACCTTCTCATGCACACCTCCGACGGGACACGGCGTTTCGGGATCGGCCCCCCCGGTCCCGGGTCCGACGACAAATGGGTCCGACCCCAGGAGAATAACTCCCCCTTTCCCGGTCAGGCAGATGCCAGGACCCGGACCAGGAGGTCCAACTCGTCCTCGGTATTGTAGAAGTGGGGGCTCACCCGCACGTGCCCGGGCCGGTAGTCGACGATGATGTCGTGGCTCGCCAGGTGCCGGACGGCGCGCGGAGGGTTGTCGTGCCGGATCATGACGATGGCCGAGCGCCGTTCGGGGCTCTCGGGCAACCTCAGGGAAAAGCCCGCTTCCCGGCACCGCTCCACCAGGTGATGCGTCAGCGCGCGGTTGCGAGCGTGGATCGTCTCCATGCCCACCTCGTCGATGATCTCCTGCCCGCCCAGGGCCGTGTGCACCGTGGGAAGCGACGGCGTCCCGAGCTCGAAGCGCCGGGCGTCGTCGCGATAGCGGAAACCCTCGGGATCGAAGTCGAACTGACCCTCCGTGGCGAACCAGCTCGTGATGCGTGGCTCCAGCCGCCGCACCAGATCCTCCCTCACGTACATGTACGCCAGGCCCGGTCCCCCGCACAGCCACTTGAGGGGGCCGGACGTGTACGCGTCCACCTCGGAGTCCGCCAGGCGAAGGGGGACCTGGCCCGCTCCCTGGTAGCCGTCGATGATCAGGCGCGCGCCGGCCCCGTGGGCGATGGCCGCCAGGGCGTCCAGATCCTGGACGTAGCCCGTGGTGAAGTAGACGTGGCTGGTCGCCACGAAGAGGGTCCGCTCGTCCACGGCCTCCTGGAACTGTTCGGGCTCGACCCCGACCCCGTCACGGCTGCGGAGGACCACCACGTCGATCTCCGGCTTCACCACCCACTGGTAGACCAGCGTCGGGAAGTCCAGCTCCGTGGTCACGACCCGGGTGCGCTCGCTTCCGGTGAAGCACTCGGAGAAGACAGACAGGGCCGCCGAGGTGGAAGGAAGCAGGGCCAGGGTGTCCGCCGGGACGCCGTGGAACGCCGCCGCGCGCTCGCGCAGCACCTCGATGCGGGCCAACCAGTGCGCGTACCATGCGGAGGCCCCCATGTCGTGCCAGAGGCGGCGGAAATCGTCCAGGTAGGCCTCGCTCCGGGTGGACAGGGCGCCCAGGGAGCACGAGTTCAGGTACGTGCGGCGTTGGAGGATGGGGAAGAGCTCCCGGGCCTGCATCGGGTCCAGCCTCGTGACAGGGCTTGCGGTCATGGGCTCGCTCGTAGTTGGTTCCAGGTTCCGGGCGAAGGCCGCTCCGTTGCCGGGCAACCGGCTGACGCGGATATCGCATCAATGATAGATGCACCTCTCCCCTTATGGCAGGAGCACGAGCATGAAGCACGCCGGTCGGACCGCGACCATCCCCGCTCTTCTCCTCATCGCGTGGGCGTGCGGGGGCGGCGAGACCTCCGACGGCGGCCCCGCCGCCCCGACCACCGGGCTCAACTCCCCGGACCGGACGCTGGCCCTGGACATGAGCCCGGTCTACCAGATCGGAGGCTTCGAGGCCGAGGACTGGGCCGTGTTCGGCAGGGTGTCCGGGCTCCGCTTCGACGCCCAGGGCAACCTCTACGTCCTGGACGGCCAGGCGCGCCAGATCACGGTGATCTCACCGGACGGTACGTTCCAGCGCACCGTCGGCAAGCCCGGGGAGGGTCCGGGGGAACTGTCCAACCCCTTCGGCTTCGACGTCACGCCCGACGGGACCGTAGCCGTGCTCGACCTGGGGCATCGGGGCTTCGTGCTGTTCGATGCCCAGGGTCAGAACGCGGGTAGTATCCCGGTGGACATCCAGGCCCTCGGGTTCCCCACGGAGTTCTCCCATCATCCCTCGGGCGCGATCGTGGGCCCCATCCGTGGCCAGATGCGCATCAGGGGGGGCGGCACGCCCGATCAGGGCCCGCCCACCCGTCCCGTGGCTTACTTCCCCATGGACGAGTCGCAGGGTGAGGGGCGGATTTTCTACAACGCGTGGAACCTGCCCGCCGTCGAGGACGACGAGAATCAGACGCTCGCCGTCGGGGGAGGATCCGTCAGTATCCGCATGCCGGTGGAGCGGGCCTTCGAGCCCGGGCTCTTCGCCGCGGTTCTGCCCGACGGGCGCATTGCCGTGGTGGACTCCGTTGGCTACCGGGTCAAGCTCGTGAGTGTCGAGGGCGAGGTCCTGGGCAAGCTCGAGCGCCCCGTGCCCCCCACCCCCGTCACCGACGCCATCCGGATCCAGGAGAAGGAGCGCCGCCTTGCCGCGCTGCAGGAGGGGGACGGCCCCACGATGGTGGTGCAGTTGCGCTCGGATGGCCCTGGCGGCGGCGGCGGACAGGTCAACCAGGACGCCGTGCGCCGTATGTTCGAGCAGCGTCTGGAGGGCATGGTCTTCGCCGAGCAGATCCCGGTCATCGAGGCGATGGCCGTGGACTGGGACGGGCGCATCTGGCTCCAGCGTTCCAGCGGCGTTCCCGGTGAGGACGGGCCGACGGACGTCATCACGGCCGACGAGAGCTACCTCGGCACGATCCCGGCGGACGGCCTCCGCACCCCCCGGGCGTTCGGCCCCGGTGGCCTCATCGCGCGCATCGAAAGGGACGAGTTCGACGTGGAGACCATCGTGGTGGAGCGGCTTCCGCGGAGCCTGTCCGGGACCGACGACATGTAAACGCGTCGAGGGCGTTCAACCCTCGATGACCCGAGGCGTCCCCTCCCGGCGCGTTTCCGCGGAAACGTCCGGAGAGGGGGTGCCGGCTCGTCGATCATGCCGCCTGCGGGGTTTTCCGGTAGCTTTATTAGCTTCGAGGTTCGCCCCGGCCCGGCCCGGCGCCACGCGCGGCTCGGCCTGACCCCCGCCTATTGCCGCTCCCCGTGCTCGCTCCCCTGCTCTGGTCGCTGCCCTGGCTCGCCGTGATGGCGGCGGTGGTGATCCGGGTGCGCCTGCCCGCCGCGTTGCCGCCGGTGGCCGCGTCCGGGAGCACGGGGGCGGCCGGGGGCGCCGCGCCCGCCCTGCCCTCCGCGACCGTGATCATCCCCGCCCGGAATGAGGGCCACAACATCGAGCGGGTGGTCTCCTCGGTGACCGCCAGCGACCATCCCGACTTCGAGGTGGTCGTGGTGGACGACGGCAGCGACGACGGCACGGGCGACCTTGCGCGGGCTCTCCCGGCCGGCAACGCTCGCCGCCTGCGGGTCCTGGAGGGCGAGGAGCTGCCCGAAGGCTGGATGGGCAAGCCGTGGGC
>DASWKP010000075.1:0-8350 GCA_036396575.1 Longimicrobiales bacterium
CCATCGTGGTCCAGTAATGCGGCCCGCTCCTGTGATCCCGTTCCGGCGAGTGACATGGCACAGGTACTGATCATCGACGACCACGACACCGTCCGGGAGGGGCTCGAGCTCCTCCTGCGGCGGCGCGGTCACCGCACGTTCGCCGCGGATGGGGGCAAACAGGGACTCGAGGTCCTTGCCGAGAACGGTGTGGACCTGGTCATCACCGATCTCAAGATGGCTCACGTGGACGGGATCGAAGTCCTTCGCCGCGTGAAGGAGCGCCAGCCGGACACGGAGGTGCTGGTCATCACGGCCTACGGCACCATCGAGAAGGCGGTGGAAGCCATGAAGCTCGGGGCGGCCGACTTCATCACCAAGCCGTTCTCCTCCGAGGAGTTCGGCGTCAAGGTGGATCGTCTCCTGGCCGACCGGGCCGAGCGCCTTCGCCTCCAGCGGGAGAACGTGGCCCTCCGCGTGGAGAACGCCTACCTCCGGGGCGAGACGGAGGCCCGCTACGGGGAGATGGTGGGAGAGTCCGCCGAGATGGACAACGTCTTCCGTTGGGTGGACCGGGTCGCCCGCAGCGAATCGACGGTCATGATCTACGGCGAGTCCGGCACGGGAAAGGAGCTGGTGGCCCGGGCCATCCACGCCTCGTCCAGCCGGCGGGACGGCCCGTTCATTCGGGTCAATTGCGGCGCTCTGTCAGAGGGCCTACTGGACTCGGAGCTGTTCGGGCACGAGAAGGGAGCGTTCACGGGCGCCGAGCGCCAGCGTCGAGGCCGCTTCGAGCTGGCCAACGGTGGCACCCTCTTCCTGGACGAGATCTCCACCATCTCACCCACCACTCAGGTGCGCCTCCTTAGGGTGCTTCAGGAGCGGGAGCTGGAGCGGGTGGGAGGTGAGGATACGATCCCCGTCGACGTGCGGATCATCGCGGCCACGAATACGGCCGAGGAGGATCTACTGGCCTCGGAGACGTTCCGGGAGGATCTCTTCTACCGCCTGCACGTGGTGCCTCTGACGATTCCTCCTCTCAGGGATCGCGCGAGCGACGTTCCGGTCCTGGTGAGCCACTTCATCGACAAGCTTCGGGACCGCACCTGCTCCTCCGTCATCCAGGTGAGCGCCGAGGCTCTGGGGATACTCCGATCCTATGCCTGGCCCGGCAACGTCCGGGAACTGGAAAACGTGGTGGAGCGTGCCCTTGTGCTCGCGGAGGGTGACACCCTCGAGGCCAGCGACCTTCCGCTGCTGTCGTCCGACGGGATCTCAGCGCACGCGGTGGAGGCCGAAGGCGCCTTCCCCACCGGAGGCCTGGACATCACCGGCGTGCTGGAGGGCATGGAAGAGCGGCTCCTGCGGAAGGCGTTGGAGCAGGCGAGCGGTGTGAAGGCGGAAGCCGCTCGCCTGCTCGGACTGAAGCCCAGCGCCCTCTACTACAAGCTCGAGAAGTACGGGATTGAGGCGTGACTTCAAGACTACTGCAACGGGTGACCGTGATCGTCGCCCTGGGTCTGTCGATCCCCTTGGGCCCGGCCCGGGGTCAGGAGGTCGCCGCGTCCCTGAGCCAGGTCCGGGCCGATTACGGGGCCGCCTCCGAAGCGTACAACGCGGCGGTCGCCGCCATGGCCGCGCAGGCCCAGCGCTATCAAGCGATGAGCGATCGGGTGAACGAGGTCAGGCGAAGCGGGGCCGAGTCCGAGCTCCAGGCGGCGATGGCGCGTTTCTACACCGAAAGCCAGGAGCTGCGCGCGCTGGAGCGTCGCGTCCGGGCCACCCGTGACACCATGGAAGAGGTCCGCGGGACTTTTCTGGTGGCGTTGGACCGACGGCGCGAGGAGCTCGAAGGGGAGTTGAACTCCGCCTCCACGCCTGATGAGGAGAACCGGGTCCGCGCGCTCCTCGTCGACCTGGATTTCCAGTATCAGGAGCTGGAGCTGGCGCCGGCCGACTTTCTCGACGAGGAGGTCATCCTCTACGCCGACGTGCGCTTCGACCCCCGGGACGGTCCCCTGGAATGGGCGGCCAACGCGACACTGCTCGAGCGAAAGGCCGCCGAGTGGGAGGCCTCCCTCCAGGAGCTGGACGAGGAGATCGCGCGCTTGCAGGCCAGGCTGCGGCTCCGGCGCAGTGGCGAGAGCCTCTCGACCGGCACCGATCGCTTCGACGCGACGCGTCTGCCCACCGGGTTGAACCGTTCCACGTCAACACGGCCGGGCGAAGTGGCCGCCGATTCGGCTTCCGCGCTCCAGCGCCTTCCTCTGGACCAGAGGATCGAAGCTCTGTTGGAGACCCGAGCCCAGCTCCTGGAGTACATCGGACAGCTCCGCGACAGGGCACGCGCGTTTCGCGCCCTGCTGGGGCGCACGTCATGACCTGGGCGAGAGGTCCCGGAGGCCACGGGGGATTGTCGCTCCTCCTGGTGACCCTCGCTTCGATGATGCCGGGGCCGGCTCAGGCGCAGATCGAGCTTCGCAACCTGGTCTTCACCGGCGGCTTCTCGGTCGAGGGCTACGGTGGCAACCTGTCTGCGGTGACGGTGCCACTGGTGGATTCCACGGACCACGCCCAGGCGGCGATCGGGGAGTTCGGGGCCCGAGGGTCGCTGCTGTTGCGGACGCGCTACGACGGCGAGCGCCTCATTGAGAGGTTGGTCCTCGACTTCGATGCCGGCCTCCGACAGTTCGCGGCCCGCGGCTTCGAGCTCCGGGACTATGCGCCTCGGGAGTGGGCGGCCCGCACGGCGCTCACGTGGGAGCGCGTTCTGGGGCACCGCGGAACGATGACCCTGACTGGTTCGGCGCGCAGTCGGGACGTGGAGGATCGACCTCCCATGCCCTTGTTCCTTCAGCCGGGGTACCTCGCGCTGCGGGCCGGTGCCTATTTCGAGACCAACCCCATCCAGGGGGTCTCGTTTGACGCGGGGCTCACCGCCCTCTGGTCCGACTACGACGCCATCGAGCTTCTGTCCCAGCTCGACTTGCTCGATCATCGCACGCAGGCCGTTGAGTTGGGCGCCAACACGGGCCGGGGCGTGTGGGACCTCCGCTTCTACGGTGGCGTCCGCAGGGCCCTCTACCCGCACCAGGAGAGCTTCGACGTCACGGATCCGTATCGCCGGGACGTGGCGTTCCACATGGGGACCCATTGGACGTATCTGGACGGAGTGAGCGCCCTGCTCGGCGTGGAGGGCACGATCAACCGTTCCAACTCCAAGCGTCCGGAGTACGACGCCGTGAGCGTGACGGGCCAACTCGTCGCTCCCCTGCCCTGGTGGCAGACCCACGTGAGCCTGTTCGCCGTGCTCACAGGCAAGACCTACGTCCATGAGACGGACTTCGCGCGACTCGTCCCCGGCGAGGAAGCCGACAACGCGTCGCAGGTCTACCTCCAGCTCACCCGCCCCGTGGCGCCCAACCTGGACGGCTCGGTGCGCTTCGGGTGGGCCCGGGCCGAGACGGACATCGGCAGGTCGTACTTCTCCCGCTTCGGGGCCTCCGTGCTGCTGGACTTCCGGCCGGGGGGCTGACCGCACGCTCTCCGGGGCTCGGCTACCCTCCCGATCCTCCCGCCCGCAACGCCCAGGCCACGAATCGTCCGTGGTGGGACAGGGTCACGTCCACCGGGATGGGTTCCCCTCCGGCCAGGAGCCGCGGCGGCACGCGGCCCGAGGGTCCCGGGTCGCAGACGATCTCGAGGCCACCTTCCTCCGCCCCCAGTAGCCGGGCCGCGTGCTCCCGGGCATGGACGCGCACCCAGGCGGACGCGGTCGAGTGGACCGAAGCCCGTTCCCGCTCCGAGAGGCGGGCCTCCGGCGATGGCTCGTCGGGATCCAGGACCGCGATGCCGATCTCCAGCTCACCCTCGGCGACGCTCCGCGATCCACTCCAGGCCAGGACGTGGATGCGGTCGCTGGCGAAGGTGGGAATGTCGTCGAAGGGAATGAGCAGCTCCCCGTAGGCCACGGCGCCCAGGCCCTCTTCGCTGAACTCGACCCGGAAGTCGGTGTGGCGAAACGACGGGGGAGTCCCGAGGACTTTGCTCACGACCTTGAACGCCGCCTCCTTGGCCGCCCACTGGACCCAGAGGGAGTGGTCGGGATCCCCGGCTTCCTGGATTCGCTCCCGTTCCTCCCGCGTAAAGATGCGCTGGAGAAACCGGGCGTCAGCGGCTTTGCCCTGGCAACGCGGGTCGTCCAGGTCGACGACATCGTTGCCCACGAAGGCCGTGGGACCGGTGCGGTGAGTCACGTTTCGAGGCCTCCGTCGTTCCGGGCGGGGCTGCGCCTCGGTGGACGCCATTGCTCTCCCGCCGACGTTCGGCCTTCCCATCGCCGAGGACAAGGGGGACGCCGGAACGGAGGTCCGGGGCCGGGGTTGCACCGCCCATGAGCCTTCTGGACGACCGCCTGGCCCGGTTCAGGTCCCTCAGCCGAGAGATGCGAATGCAGCTCCTCCTCGGCTACGCCCGCCGGTTTCCCGATCTCCCCGAGGAGCTGCGCGAGGCCCGTGACGAGGGTCTGGGGCGGGTGGAGGAGTGTCAGACACCCCTCTTCCTGTGGGTGGCGGTAGCCAAGGACGGCGCCGTGACCATCCACGCCGACGCCCCCCGGGAAGCCCCCACGGTCCGGGGCTTCGTCGGGTTCTTGATGGAGGTCCTGAACGGGAGCCCGGCCGATGAGGTGGCCGCATTGCCCGATGACCTCATGGAGCGCATGGGCATCGGGGAGATTCTGGGCGTCATGCGCACACAAGGGTTGGGCGCCGTGATCCGCAGAGTGAAGCGGGACGTCGCTCGCGCAACCGCCTGACCTCCCTCCACGAAGAGGATAGGGGCTCAACATACCGGCTGGTCGGTACGGCCGTGGACCCGGGAGGCCGCCGGGGTCCGGGAGGCGTCATCGGGCCTCTTCCTCTCCGGGGTGCAGGATCCGCCGGATCTTCCTTGCGATGTCCTCTACCGTGAACGGCTTGGACAGGAAGTTCCCGGACGACCGATCCTCGGCAGGGATGACCAGGTCGGACGTGAAGGCAGACATGTAGAGGATCGCCACGCCGGGGCGCAGCTCGCGGATACGCTCGGCCACCGCCAGGCCATTCTGGGCGGGCAGCACGACGTCGGTCACCAGCAGATCCAGGTTCTCGACTCCGGCCACGACGTCCAGCGCCTCTTCCAGATGCCGCGCCGTATGCACCTCGTAGCCCAGGCGGCGCAGGAGAGCGGCGATGGCGTCGAGAACCTCCTCCGGGTCTTCCACCAGGAGGATCGTTTCGTTGCCGCCGGGCACGTATCGCGACGAGGGTCCGGAAGGCCGGTTGTCCGCTGCCCCGGGCCTGTCCACATTCTCATCGGAGCGATCGTCCCACCCCGAGCGGGGGCCGTACCGCCGATGCCACTGTTCGTCCATTTACCCGGCTGCGGTCGACGGCTCCGGATCCCGAGGAGGGCGCCGTGACGACCATCCTCCCGTCTCTCACCGTCGTGGAAGAGGCAAGGATCCGGGAAAGTGTGGGCCGACCCCTGGCGCTGCAAGCTGCCGAGGAGGCGTTCCGGGCCATGGCGGAGGGGCGGGCCGTAGTGCCGCCACCCATCGGCCTGGAGCTTCCCGCCGCCCGGGGGGAAGTCCACGTCAAGGGGGCGTGGATGGAGGGCGCTCCGCACTTCGCCATCAAGGTTGCCTCAGGGTTCTACGACAACGCCCGGCACGGCCTCCCGACCGGCTCGGGCCTGGTCCTGGTCTTCGACGCCGCCACGGGGTTTCCCAGGGCCCTTCTGCTGGACAACGGCTACCTCACCGACCTCAGAACGGGCGCCGCCGGCGCCCTGGCGGTCCGGTTACTGGCGCCGGATCGGCCCCTTACCGTGGCCGTCGTGGGCGCGGGAACGCAGGCCCGATTCCAGCTCCGCGCCATGGCCGACGTGCGGACCCTTCGCGAGATCCGCGCGTGGGCGCCCCATCCCGAGGGGGCGGCCGAGTTGTGCCGGGAGCTCCAGGAGGAGTTGGGCGTTCCCGCCACCGGCGCGCCCGACGTTGCGGCTGCGGTGCGCGGCGCCGATCTGGTGGTCACCGTGACACCGGCCCGGGCACCCCTGGTGCTCGACCCCTGGGTCGAAGCCCACGCCACCGTCATTGCCGTGGGCTCGGATGGGCCGGACAAGCAGGAGCTGGACCCACGGCTCCTGGCTCGGGCGGATAAGCTGATCGTCGACCACCTGGACCAGTGCGCCCGGCTGGGGGAGCTTCATCACGCCCTGGCCGCGGGCGCGCTGACCCGGGATGCCGTCCACGGAACGCTCGGCGGGGTCCTCACCGGCCTCGTGGCCGGCCGCGAGGCGGAGGAGCTGATCGTGTGCGACCTGACCGGCGTCGGGGTCCAGGACGCGGCCATGGCTCGGGCGGCGTGGTCGGCGCTCGAATACCATCGTACTTCTGCCACGGAGTACTAAAGGGATTCGCCCCACCGGACCATGTACTTCACGATGTACTCCACATCCAACGCGTCGCGGCCAACAGCCCAGATCGTGTCCCCTCGGATCGTCACAGGTGGCGTCGTCGGGTACCCGGTGTAGCGCACGGCAGGCGGAAGGCGAACACTCCCGACCCAGCGGCCGTACTCGTCAAACACATCGAATGCGCCGCCCTCAGCCAATCGCCATGCGTCGTTCCGGCCTACTCGCGCACCAAGACTCGAGCTCAGTGCATACCGTTCGAATGGTTGTGTTGGCCACACCCACGCTCGCCGGTCGGGGGTCAACACGATTCGAGCATACGCGGGTCGACGGGTGGGCAGAACAGGCATGGGAGCCCATGCTTCGAAGAACACCTTCGCCTGCTGGCCGAGGCGAAGCGGCTCCCATAGCCGGCTGATCTTGAGGACAGTGCGGTCCGGTCGTTCGATCCGGAAGGAATAGTCGGCCGGACAACCAAAGGCTATTGAGCCATCGGCCCCAAGAGCCCACAGGGCCATCGGAACGAAAGGACTTCTCTTGTCTTGCCAGAATCCGTTCTGATACTGTGCCTCGCCAAGGGTTGGACAGCGGTCGAGCAGATCCGTGCCCGCCCACACTGTATCAACCAGGGCTCCAGACGTATCGAGGTGTGCAAAGATGGGTCTGGGGTACCGTAACGTCGGTTGTTCCAGGCTCAACCGTGGCTCCAGCCCCACCCACAACCGGCCGTTCTGATCATAAGCCAATGCGTCCTCGGCATAACTCGGCCTCAGGCTCCCCTGGGGTACGCTGCGGACCTGCCCGTCCGAGCCGAAGACGGAGATACGCCCATTCCCCACATCGTAGACCGCGAGGTTTCCCCCAAAGTCGTCGTAGGCCATGCCCGTGACGTGTCCCACCTCGTTCGGACCTTGGCCTTGTCGCGCGACCCAGCCCGAGAAGGACCCGTCAGCCTCGAAGATCTTGATACCGCCGTTGCCCTCGAACACGTAGGTCTGGCCGGTGTGGGCAACGGTGAATCTCAGGACGTTGGCAAGTTGGGTGCCCGGCGGGCCATTCAGCGTGCCCAGGCGGGAAACTTCAAGAAGGTGGCCACCACCCTCCACAAGCGGCGCGTTGTTGACGACGGTCGTCGTGTCACGCGATTCGTCGTCGGTCTCAACCGATGGGGGAAGATCCCGCGCACAACCGTGGACGACAGCGGAGACCAGGAGTAGAGCGACGCATCCGGACGTCCATTTGGTCGTCATCGGCCCCCCGCGCTGACCAAGGAGACAGAATAGAATCACTTAGGGGGCCTCAGCCCGCCGCTCTGCTCCGCTCCGGGCGATCCGCGGCCGAGACTCCGCCGAACCTCCTCTCCCGGCGGTGGAACTCCGCAACCGCGCTGGCCAGCTCGGTCCTACCGTAGTCGGGCCACATGACGCTGGTGAAGGACAACTCGGCGTACGCGGCTTCCCAGAGAAGGAAGTCGCTCAGCCGCTGCTCCCCGCCCGTGCGGACCAGGAGGTCCACATCCAGGGCGTGGCCCCGGGGATGGATGGCCCGGGCGAGGAGGTCCGCGAGCGTCTCCCGGTCGAGCGGCGCCTCCGTCTCCCGGGCGTCCATCGCCGCCCGCACCAGGGCGTCGCGCGCCGAGTAGTCGATGGCCAGCCGGAGAAGGAGGCGGCGCCCTGAAGCCGTGGCCTCCTCGGCGTCTTCCACCGCCTTGACCAGTCGGGCAGGGAGGCGGTCCCGTCGCCCGATGACCTGCAGGCGTACGCCGTTTTCGGCAAGCTCGGCGATCTCGCTTCGCAAGTGGCGATGGAAGAGTCGCATGAGCGTGGAAACCTCGGCGGGTGGGCGACTCCAGTTGTCCGATGAGAAGGCGTAGAGGGTCAGGACCCCGATGCCCAGGTCAGGCGCCGCTTCCACG
>DASWKP010000076.1:0-6434 GCA_036396575.1 Longimicrobiales bacterium
CGGGACGAGGAGAAGAGAGATGAGCGGACGAGCGGTGGTTCTGGCGGTTGGCGCGGTCCTGGTGCTTCTGGTGGGGTCGGTGGCGGTGTCGGCCCGGGCGCTGGATCGGGCGGAGTGGGCGGTCGAGGGGGTCACGCGCGTGGTCCAGTCGGCCCTGGACCGGGTCTTCGGCCACGACGAGGCCACGGTCACCCGGTCGGACCAGAGCACGGAGTTCTCGTGGTCGGGGCGCGTGGCGGCCGGCGACGTCATCGAGATCAAGGGAGTGAGCGGCGACGTCAAGGCCGTGGCGTCCACGGGCAACCGTGTCGAGGTGGTGGCCGTGAAAGCGGGCCGGCGGAGCGACCCGGCCGAGGTGCGGGTGGAGGTCGTGGAGCACGACGCCGGTGTCACCGTGTGCGCCGTCTACCCGACGCCGTCGGGAGAAGAGCGTGACAACGTCTGTGCTCCAGGCTCCGAAGGACGCATGAACACGCGCCGGAACGATGTCCAGGTGGACTTCGAGGTGCGGGTGCCGGCGGGCGTCCGGTTCGTGGGGCGCACGGTCAACGGCGACGTGGAGGCGGAGGGGCTCGATTCCGACGTCAAGGCCGTCACCGTCAACGGTGACATCGACGTGTCCACTCTGGGCTTCGCCGAGGCCACCACCGTGAACGGCTCCATCCGGGCCGTCATGGGCAGCAACACCTTCGGGGACGGGGTGGAGTTCGAGACCGTTAACGGCTCCATCGAGCTGGATCTGCCCGACGACATCGACGCCGACCTGGACGCGAGCTGGGTCAACGGCGGTCTGGAGACGGACCTGCCGTTCCTGCTCCAGGGCCAGGTGGCCCGGCGGCAGGCGCGCGGGCGCCTCGGCGATGGAGGCCCGCGCCTGGCCCTGAGCACGGTCAACGGGTCCATCCGCATCTACTGAGGCCCGGGCGTTGCCTGACGGGCCGCGCGTCGCCGAGCGTACTCGGCACGCGTCATCATGACCTGCAGGGGGGGAAACGATATGTGGAAGCGCACTCGTAGCCGCTGGACATCCGCCGGCGTCGTCGCCGCGGGGCTGGTCCTCGCCGGGCCCGTCGCGGCGGGCGCCCAGGGTACGGAGACGTACCGGTTGGAGGGTCGCCAGGTGGCGGTCTACAATCTGGCCGGCAGCGTGGAGATCGTCGCGGGCAGCGGTCCTGACGTGGTCGCCCGGGTGACGACGGCCGGCAACGACGCCGGGCGTCTGAACGTGGTGGCGAGCGAGGTCGGGGGGCGCATGGCGCTCCGGGTCATGTACCCGGAGCAGGACATCGTCTATCGGGATCTGGGCCGGGGCTCGCGGACCACGACGCGGGTTCGGAGCGACGGCACCTTCGGCGACCGGGGTGAAGACTCGGGCCGCCGCGTCCGGATCCAGGGATCCGGTGGCGGTATGGAAGCGTGGGCGGACATCCGCCTCGAGGTGCCCCCGGGCCACCGGGTGAACGTGTACCTGGCCGTGGGAGAGGCCGACGCCCGGAACCTGGTCTCGGACCTCGTCATCGACCTCGGTGCGGGGCGGGTGGATGCCAGCGGCATCCAGGGCAACCTCTCCATCGACACGGGCTCCGGGGGCGTGACCGTCTCCGGAGTTCGGGGCGACGTCAACGTGGACACAGGCTCGGGTTCGGTCCGCATCGATGACGTCACAGCCCAGGAGATCTACGTGGACACGGGCTCCGGCTCCGTGCGGGGTGGGACGCTGACGGCCCGTTACCTTCGCGTGGACACGGGCTCCGGTGGCATCGAGCTTCTGGGTGTCGACGCGCCGGACGTGTATCTGGACACCGGCAGCGGCTCCGTGGAACTGAGCCTCCTCGGGGACGTGAACGACCTCGAGGTCGACACGGGCTCCGGCTCGGTGTCCGTGTCCCTTCCGGAGGGACTGGGCGCCGAGATCGAGGTCGAGACCGGGAGCGGAGGCATCGACCTGGACTTTCCCGTTCAGGTGCGCACGATGAAGCGGAACCACGTGGAGGGCATCATCGGGGACGGGCGCGGCCGCATCGTCATCGATACGGGCTCCGGAGGGGTGCGCCTCATCCGGCGCTGAGCAGCTCCAGCCAGAAGGCGCTGCCGTGGGGCTGCCGGCCTTCGACGCCGACACGCCCCCCGAGCCTCTCCATGCCCCGTCGCACGATGGCCAGCCCGATGCCCGTGCCGGGACGGGACACGCCCTCGTCGACCAGGCGCTCGAAGACCCTGAACACCCGCTCGCGTTGTTTCTCGGGAATGCCGACGCCGTTGTCCTCGATCCACAGGCGCGTGCGCCCTGTGGCCTTGTCCGCTCGGATCCGGATTTCAGGGGTCCGATCCGGCGGCACGAACTTGACGGCGTTGGAGAGGAGGTTGCTCACCACCGTCACCAGGGTCGCCCGCTGTCCCCGCACCGTCGGCAGGGGCTCGTCCACGACGATGCGGGCCGCCGCCAGGTCCGCCCCCAGGTGCTCTCTGGCGTCCGCGACCACCTCCCCGAGGGGCACCGGGCTCAGGACCACGTCCTCATAGCTCAGCCGGCTGTATGCCAGCAGGTCCGAGATCAACAGCTCGGACTGACGCCCCGACCGGATGATCCGGTCCGCGTAATCCCGGGCTTCGTCCGGAAGGACCCCGCCGAAGTCCTGGATCAAGGCGTAGGCGAAGCCCTGCATGGTCCGCAGGGGCGCCCGGAGGTCGTGGGACACCGAATAGGCGAAGGACTCGAGCTCGTCGTTGGCCCGCTGTAGCTGGGTCGCCAGGGTCCGGTAGCGGCTCTCGCTCTCCTTCAGCGCCGCCTGGGTGCCGGTGCGCTCCACGAAGGACGCCAACGAGTTGGCCAGGCTGCCCGCCCACTCCACCAGGCTGCGGTCGGGCACTACGGCTTCCGTGTGGGCCAGCGTCAGGGTCCCCACCACGCGGTCGCTCGAAAACATCGGAAACGCCAGGTACGTCCGGAGCCGTAGGCGCTGGAGGGCGTCCCGGGCGTGCTCCCGGCGGCGCCGCGCATCCGTCTCCAGCACGGGCCGCCCCGTGGCGATCGCCACCCCCGACAGGGTCTGCTCCACGAGCGCGGGCGGGATGACGCTCGGGGACATGCCGAGCCCCCGGGCGGCCGTGACGGTCAGGAACTCTCCCTTGTCGTCGAGGGTCTCGACCAGGACCAGGGGAAAGCCCGTGGACTCCGCGACGGCCTCCAACAGGGGTCCGTAGGCCGCTTCTTCGTCCCCGGCCCGGAGGATCATCTCCGTGATGCGGTACAGCGAGCTCAGCTCCTGATTGCGGGCCGCGATCTGTTCCCTGCCCAGGATCCCCTCCCACCTGGCCCTCACGTCCCGTTCCGCCACCGCGAGACGGATCTGGAGGAGCGCCGAGTCGATCGGCTTGGTCAGGTAGTCATCGGCGCCGGCCTCCAGCACGCGCGTCAGCAGGTCCGGCTCCCGGACTCCCGTCACCACCAGGATGACCGGGGAGGCGCCCCGGGGGCCCTCTCGAATGCGCCGGCACAGCTCGATACCCTGCATGCCCGGGAGGGCCAGGTCGAGGACGATGATGGGAAAGTCGCCCTCCCGCAGCGCTTCCCACGCCGACTCACCGTCGGGACACACCACCGGAGTGTGGCCCCGGGCCTCGATCGTGCCGGACAGCAGGAGCTGATCGGTCACCTCGTCCTCCACCACGAGCACCCGGAGGCCGACGCCGGGCGGACGACCGCGAGGCCCCGGGTCGGGTGGGGACGGTCCGGCGCCGGAGTGGGCGTCCGAGTGGGGGGCGTACGTGCGTTCCATAGGTGGATGCTCGACTCGGGCATGGCGCCGACGGCGCGCCGGGCGTACCGTCGCCCCTGATATAGGGGAAGGGTCCCGTACCGCCAAGGGGGAAAGGTCCCGCACCGCCAAGGGGGGAGGTCTCCGTGCCCGACGCCGAGTTTCGCTTCCACCATCCGGTGGACGTGCGCTTCAAGGACATCGACGTGGGGGGCCACGCGCACCACTCACACGCGCTGGTCTACTTCGAGGAGGCCCGGGCCGCGTACTGGCGCGACGTCGTGGGCCGGCACGGCCTGGACGACGTGGACTACATCCTCGCCGAAGCCGGGATCCGATACCACCAGCGGGTGCTGTGGCCCCAGCGGCTGGACGTGGGGGTGCGCGTCGCCGTGCTGGGCAGAAAGCACTGGGTGATGGAGTACGAGGTGCGCTCGGCGGGGGGCGACAAGCTGGTGAGCGGGCGCACCGTCCAGATCATGTATGACTACGCCGGGGGTCGGACCACCCGCATTCCCGACGACGTCCGGGAGGCCGTGTCAGCCCTGGACGGACCTTTCGGCCGTGGCGAGGGAGAAGCGGACTCGTCGGGGTGACGGACCCCACGGCGGTGAAACTGTAATGCGCCCCCGACGATTGGAGTATGGAAGAACGGCGTTGCCACGGAACCGTTGACCTCGTTCCGCGCCCGCCCATAGATTCGCCGCCGAGGATCGGCTCCGGTTCTCTTCGGGTACATAGATGACGTTCACTCGCAGTCCGCCACGGACTGGACGCCAACTCAGACGGACACGAGCCCCAAGGAGATGAACCCCATGGATCGACGGCTGAATCCGATCCTCGCCTTCACCGTAGCCGCCGTGCTCGCCGCATCGGCCCTGCCTTCAGGGGCGGAGGCTCAGGATCTGGGACGCTTCCGCGTTCTGATCCCGGACTTCTACCGTGTGGACAACGCCGACAAGGGCTTCGGCGAAGACCTGGCCAAGGACCTCCGTCGCGTCGTCAATGACCTGGCCACGCACCAGGCCATCGAACGGAACGACATCCGGGACATGCTCCGACGCAACGACCTGAGCATGGAGGATCTCTCCGAACGGTCTCCGACGCCGTGCATCCAGACCCGCCAGCTCGCGGGCTTGATGGACGCCGAGGTCGCGTTCTGCGCCAAGTACCGGGCGCTGGGGAACAACCAGTTCGAGGTGTTCGACATCCAGTTCTGGGGGGTGTCCACGAACCAGAACTTCGACGTGGAGAGCTTCACGGTCTCCAAGAACGAGCGTCAGGCGGGCTCCCAGCGCATCGTGGAGGCCTTCGACGGCTACGTGCAGCAGATCCGCTACCGCCAGTTCTGCCACGACTACGCGCAGAGCAGCAACTGGGAGGACGCGCTCCGCAACTGCAATCTCGCTCTGGGCCTGAACCCCGAGGACAAGGGCGTCATCTACCAGCGTGCGTTGATCAGCGAGGCCACCGACGACCGGGAGTCAGCCCTCGATGACTACGAGACGGTGCTTGGGCTGGACCCCTACGACGAGAACGCGCTCCAGCGCGCCGGCTACCTGGCCACCCAGCTCGGCCGCAACGACGAGGGTCGCGGTTACTACGGCCGCTATCTGGAGCTCAACCCCGGGGCGGTCCAGGTGCGGCGGCGGATCGCATACGAAATGGCGCGGGCCGGCGACCCGCAGGGAGCCATGGTCTTCATCCAGGAGGGTCTGGATGTCGAACAGGACCCCGGGCTCCTTGAGGATTACGGAAACTACGCCTTCGCCGCGGCGGACATGGCCCGTCGTGAGGTCACCATGGATGCCGAGGACGGGGGAGCTATCACGCCCGAAGTCGCGGCCCTGTACCGGGAGGCCAGCCGGGCCTACCTCGAGGTCTTCGAGGCCATGGGCGACGAGACGTCCCCGGGGGCGCTCCAGAACGTGCTTCGCGCTATGATCCAGCTCGAGGAGCTGGAGGAGGCCGTGACGGTGGGCCGTCAGTTCCTGGACGCCCACGCCGACGAGGCCGGGCTGTGGGCGATCTACGCCGACGCCCTCCAGAAGACGGGCGATGTCGACGCCGCCATCCAGGCGCTGTCCGAAGTGGAGCGCCTGGATCCGGATTACCCCAACCTCTACGCCCGGCAGGGCAACTGGCTCCTCCAGGCGGACCAGGTGCAGGAAGCCGTGCCCTTCCTCCAGAAGGCGGTCGAGCAGGGCCAGGATCCCAACGTCATGGCCCGCATGATCCTCGCCAGGGCCCACAGCAACGGGATCCGGCGCAACAACTACGGCTATGCCATCGGGCTTCTGGAGTTGGCCAAGGAGAGCTTCCAGGTCAGTCCCGAGCAGCTCAAGGAGCTGAACTTCTACCACGGGTATTCCATCTACATGCGCGCCGTGGGCGTCCAGGAGAGCGGCACGATCGGGGACGCGCGGGGCACGCTGCCGCAGTTCCAACGGGCACTTCAGCTCTTCCAGCAGGCGCAGGGTTTCGGTGTGCAGCAGAACATCGACGTCAACCAGTACGTGCAGAACACGAACACGTACATCCAGATCCAGGAAGCCATCATCAAGCGGGCCGGTGGTCTGATCTGACCGCTTCCTGACAAGGTCGGCGCGCTGGGGGGGCGCCGTGGGGCTTCGGCCTCACGGCGCCTCTCGGTTTTTGCGGCCGATCGGGGTCACG
>DASWKP010000077.1:0-2955 GCA_036396575.1 Longimicrobiales bacterium
GACCTTCGCGAGCTCCGACGGCACCGAGATCGAGGGCTTCTTCTACCTGCCCCCCGACTACCAGCCGGGCCGACGCTACCCGACGTTGCTCCGCATCCATGGCGGCCCCGTCGCCCAGTTCACCCACGCCTTCAACTTCGAGGCGCACCTCTTCGCCGCGAACGGCTACGTCGTGGTCACCACGAACCCCCGGGGCTCGTCGGGCTACGGGCAGGACTTTTCCCACGCCATCTGGGCCGACTGGGGCAACCTGGACTTCGAGGACGTGAACGCCGGCGTGGACCACGCCATCGAACGGGGCTGGGCGGACCCCGACCGCCTGGGCGTGGGCGGCTGGTCCTACGGGGGCATCCTGACCAACTACGTCATCACGAAGACCGATCGCTTCGAGGCGGCCATCACGGGGGCCAGCGAGGTCCTCTACATCGCCAACTACGGGCACGACCACTACCAGCGCGTCTGGGAGGCGGAGCTGGGTCTTCCCTGGGAGGGGAGCAACCGCGACACCTGGGAGCGCATCAGCCCCTTCAACAGAGCCCACCTCATCACGACGCCGACCCTCATCATGGGAGGCGAGGAGGACTGGAACGTCCCGATCCTGAACTCGGAGCAACTCTACCAGGTGCTCCGCCGGCGGGGGGTTCCCACGCAGCTCGTCGTCTATCCGGGGCAGGGTCACGGTCTCCGGCCTCCGTCGTATCAGAAGGACCGGTGGGAGCGGTACCTGGATTGGTACGACCGCTGGGTCAAGGACGACGCGACGACGACGGACATCACCCCTCGCGGTAGCCGGCGATGATCACGCTCTCCCCCATTTCCCGGGCCCTCGTTCCCGTGGACTCCGCGGCCGCGGCTCGCGTGTCGGCGCCCAACTACGACGAGTTCCAGTCGGACATCGAGGTCTGGGAGCTTCTGAGAGAGCGGCCGGACTCGGTGCTCAGCGTGACGATGGCGCACTGCGACGCGGCTTTGCCGCGCGAGATGCTGGAGGCGGACTCGGAGGCCTCACTGGAGCGTGCCCGACAGAACATGCTGGCCCTGCGCGGCAGCGCCCTGGTGCGCGTGATCGACGACGCGCTTTTCGTGTACGAGATCACCGGACCGCGAAACCCCGGCATACGCCAGATCGGTTTGGGGGGCATGGCGCGGACCGACCAGATCCGGACGGAGGCCTCACCCCGGGGACCCATCATCCGCAACGAGGGCGTGCGGGAGGCCAAAGCCCGGGGACGGGCCCGGCTCATCGAGGTCACGGAGGCGTTCATCGGTACGGTGAACAACGCGGTACCCGACGCCGACGGCTCCGTGGCGGCGGCGCTGGAGGCCTTCGCCGACGCCCGCCCCGCGGACCTTGAGGTGAGCGACGCGCACGGCAACCGGCACCGCGTCTGGCTCGTCCAGGACCCCCAGGACGCGGAGGCTCTCCAGGCCAAGCTGGGCGCGGAGCCCGAGGCCTACGTGGCGGACGGCAACCACCGCAGCGCCGCCGCGGCCATGCTGGGGCGGGAGCACTTCCTGGCCGTGTTCTTCACCGCTGGCCGGATGGGGATCGCCCCCTACAACCGACTGGTGCGAGACATCGCGGTGTCCGCCGATGAGCTGTTGGGCGCCCTCGCCGTGGCTTTCGACGTTCGCAGGGTGGGCGACCCGGCGAAGGCCCAGCCTTCCGTCCCCGGGACGGTGGGTCTCTACGACCGCGAGCACGGCTGGCTCCACCTCACGCCCCGCCCCCACACGTTCGACCCCACCGACGCCGTCCAGGTCATCGACCACGACATCGTGCACAGGAACCTGTTCGCGGGCGTCCTGGGCATCGCCGACGCCGAGGACGAACGCCTGGCCTTCGTTGGAGCCAATCGCGACGTCGCCTGGCTCAGGGAGGAAGTGGACGCCGGGCGGGCCACCTACGCCGTGACCCTGGCGGCCGTCCCCATGGCGCGGTTCATGGCCGTGTGCCACCAGGGCGGCTTCATGCCTCCCAAGTCCACCTGGTTCGAGCCCAAGATCCGGAGCGGGCTCGTGATGGCGCTGTTGTAGCCCTCGTCCGGACGTGAAGCGAGCGACGGTCCGGCCGGGGATGCGCGTCGGGATAGGCGTGTTGTTCCTCGCGGTGGTCGTGGCCCTCGGTCCACGGGTGCCGGTGGACACCTCCGTCGAACCCGTGGAGCCCGCCGCCGACCTGGACCTTTGGTTGGCGGAGTCGGAAGCGGAGCTCGGCGACCTCGTTCCGGGCGCCGAGAAGACCATCGTGTGGGCCGACGCGGCGGCCCGGGCTCCGACGCCGCGGGTGGTCGTCTACATCCACGGCTTCTCCGCCGACCGCCAGGAGACCGCCCCTCTGGCCGACTCGGTGGCGGCGGCGCTGGGCGCCAACCTCTTCTACACGCGCCTGACGGGCCACGGCCGGAGCGGCGAGGAGGCCATGGCCGAAGCCAGCGTCCACGCCTGGGTCCAGGACGCCGAGGAGGCCATGGCCGTGGCCCGGCGCCTGGGCGGGCGCGTCGTGCTGGTCGGTGCCTCCACGGGAGGCACCCTGGCGACGTGGATGGCCGCGCAGCCGCGCTGGAAAAGCGACATCGAGGCACTCGTCCTCATCTCTCCCAACTTCGGCCCCCGCGACGGCAGCGCCCGGATCCTGACCTGGCCCTGGGGGGGCCTCGTGGCGCGCCTGGTGGTGGGCCCCACGCGCTCCTTCGCTCCCGTGAACGAGCGCCAGGCGGAACACTGGACGGTGGAGTACCCTACCGGGGCCCTGCTCCCGATGATGGCCCTGGTCGACCTGGCCAGCGACGTGGACGGCCGACAGGTCAGCGCGCCGGTCCTGGTCGTCTACTCACCGGAAGACCGTGTCGTCGACCCCGCCCGGACCCTGGCGCGCCTCGAGACGCTGGCCTCCTCCCGCAAGGAGCTGTTCGTGGTGGAGGGCTCGGACGACCCCGAGCGCCACGTCCTCGC
>DASWKP010000078.1:0-2468 GCA_036396575.1 Longimicrobiales bacterium
TGCCTGGTGGCCCTCGTCGCCGTCATGTGGACCACCATCGGCATCGGGGCGTTCCTGGCCGTGCAGATCCCCGTGACTCTCATCACGTGCGCAGCCGGCGTGTGGCTCTTCTACGTGCAACACCAGTTCGAGGAGACGTACTGGTACGGCCACCAGGAGTGGGACTTCGTGGAGGCCTCGCTCTACGGGAGCAGCCACCTGGTCCTGCCCCGTCCCCTCCAGTGGCTCACCGCGTGGATCGGCATCCACCACGTCCATCACCTGAACAGCCTGATCCCCAACTACCGGCTGGAGGCGTGCCTGGACGCCAACCCGGAGCTGCAGGTGGCCCGCAAAGTGACCCTCAAAGACGGTTGGGATCTCCTCTGGCTGACCCTGTGGGACGAGCGGTCGGAGCGGCTGATCCGCTTCAGCGAATTGAAGAGCCTGGCAACGGCTTAACGGGCCGGGGGCTCAGCGCCCCCGGGAGAAGCGCCGGAGGACGGACAGGGGAAGCCTGACGCCGGCGTGGAGCCCGGGAGCGGGCCGGCACGGGCACGCGTTTCTCTTGCCCGGGCGGAGAGGAGCGGCAATCTTGCCGCAACCAGTCCCCACCCGCCGCCGAGGCCCCGATGATCTTCCTCAAGGACCTCCTCCGCCGCCGCGTACCCCAGGTGACCGCCATCTACCTCGGCGCGTCCTGGGGTCTCATCCAGTTCGTGGACTTCGTGGCCCAGCGCTACGCGCTGTCGCCGCACCTCACGGACCTGGCCATCATCCTCCCCCTCCTCCTCCTTCCCAGCGTGGTGCTGGTTACCTACTTCCACGGTGCCCCGGGCAAGGACCAGTGGGTGCTGGCCGAGAGAGTGGGGGTGCCGGTGAACGTCATCGTGGCCGCCGCCGTGATGGTGCTCTTCGTCCGGGGCAAGGATCTGGGCGCGGCCACGACCACCGTGACCGTCACCGACGAAGACGGGGTGGAGGTGGAGCGGGTCATCCCCAAGTCCGAGTTCCGTAAGCGCCTGAGCCTCTTCTACTTCGACGCCCCGGCGGGGGACACGGCGGCGGCCTGGCTTCAGTACGGCCTCACCAACGCCATCGCCTCGGACCTGTCACAGGACCACTTCATCGACCTGCGCGTGCCGGCCCTCTTCGCCGACCGGCTCCGGGAGGCGGGCTTCGAGGAGCTGACGGGCGTGCCCCTGAGCCTCCAGCGGCAGGTCGCGGAGGAGCAGCACCGGGACCACTTCGTCCGGGGGACGGTGGCCGTGGAGGCGGGCGAGGTCCGTGCCACCGTGGCTCTTTACGAGGTGGCCAGCGGGAAGGCTGTAGAGGAGCGGGAGTACACGGGCGCCAGCGTCCTGGAGATGACGGACCGCATCACCGAGCAGCTCCGGGCGGACCTGGAGGTGCCCGAACTGAGGGACGCCTCGGTGCGAGACCTGCCGGTCTCCGAGGTCCTGACCTCGAATCTCGAGGCCTTCCGCACCTTCATCGAAGGGGCCATGGCCATCCACGTGGACCGCGACTACGCGGCGGGGACGGCGGCCATGCTCAGGGCCACCGAACTGGACCCCACCTTCGCGGCGGCCCAGTACGCGCTGGCCCAGCTCTACTACCTCACCAACCGGACCCCCGAAGCGGCGGCGCCCCTCCAGGCCGCCATGGACCATCTCTACCGCATCCCGGAGCGGAGCCGCTTCCAGGTCAAGTCCGACTACTACTTCATCGTGCGCCAGGACGTGGACAAGGCCCTGGCCTCCATCGTGATGTGGGGAGATCTCTTTCCCGACGACGTGCAGGCCTTTCAGGCCAGACTCCAGATCCAGGCGGTGCGGGACGACCGCACCGGGATGCTGGAGTCCCTCCGGACGATCCTGGAGTTGGACCCTGAGCAGAAGGACGTGCTCCTCCAGATGGGGAACCTGCACCAGGCCATGGGCGACCTCTCCGCCGCCCGCGAGGCCTTCCAGCGCTACGCCGACGAGTTCCCGGAGAACACCGACGTCCTCCGGCGGCTCGCCAGCGTGAGCCGGAGCCAGGGCAACCTGGAGCAGGCCCGGGACTACCTCGACCGGGCCCTCCTGCTGGAGCCTTCGGACGTGGCCGTCATGGTGGCTATGGGGAGCGTGCTGCGGGGCCTGGGCGACTTCGACGGAGCCCTGGCGCACCTCCAGGACGCCCTGGCCGGGGCGGGCACGCCCGAGGAGCAGATCCAGGCCCATGGGGGGCTGGAGGCGTGGTACCGGATGCGGGGCCGCGTGGGGGAGGCCGTGACCCATCTGGAGGCCCGCATGGCGGCGGTGATGCAGTCCCAGCCAGGACTACTGGCGGTCCAGACTCGGCTCCGGGAGGCGCCGAGGGCCTACGTGGAGGCCGGTCGCGACGGCGACGCGCTGGCCGTGGTGGAGGAGGCCCGGGCGCAGCTCCCGCCTCCCTTCAACGCGTTCGTGCCCCTGGGGGAGATGGCCATCCACCTGGAGCGGGAC
>DASWKP010000079.1:0-4957 GCA_036396575.1 Longimicrobiales bacterium
TTCGGGCGGTAGCCGTAGCTCATCATGAGGCTCTCGGGCCTCAGCTCGTGATCACCGATCTTCCGATGCGCGTCCTTGTCCCACACGGGTTCTCTCCTTGAAAGCGAGGATGCCGGGGGACGAATCGGCGGGGAGGGACGCCGCCGTCCATCCATGAAAGCTAGTAGCGCGGAGTGGCCAGCGGGACCGGCCACGGACGTTCTTGCGGGCGCCGTGGACGGCAGCCAACTTCACGACACTCCCACCGGAGAGCCCCATGTTCTCACGCGTCGCCCCTGTCCGGGAAGCGCTGGACCGCTGGGCCGAGAAGGACCTTCTTCCCGCGGCGCAGATCGAGGCGCTTCGAGCCGAGATCGAGGAGGAAGCGGAACGCGGCGGGCAGCGCCTGGCGCGCCTCGCCGTGGCCGGGACGGGGGTCGTGGTCCTGGTCATCGCCGCCGGCGTGCTGGGTGAGTGGCTCTGGCCCCGGCTGGGCCCGCAGGGCCAGACGATCGCGCTCATCCTCGTGGGCCTCGCGATCTACGGCGCCGGCCTGGGCGTCGAGGGACTCAAACGATGGCTGCCGGTCACCTACCTGCTTCAGACCGCCGGCCTGGGCGTGGTGCTCACCGCGCTGTTCAACTCCAATCTCGTCTGGGACCGGCAGAGTCCCGGCGCGGTGATCGCGGGGGTGTTCGCGCTGCTGGTGCCCCTGGTGACCGTGCCCGTGAGCGTGCGCCGGAACGACGTCATGCCTGCCATGACGACCGCTCTGGGCTTCGGCTTCGTGGCCGTCTTCCTCAACCGGGTCACGCTTCTGTCCGGGGATGCCATTCTCTGGATCCTGGACGGGATCATGGCCGCGCTCGTGGCCGTGGTCGCGTGGGGCCTCTCGCGGGTCCGGGACCGCGACGGAGCCGAGTGGCTCCTGAACGGGTTGGTCCTGGCCCTCTACGTGGCGCTCATTCTCATGCTGGCCACGGCCGCGGGGCCACTGGACCTCGATGACGAAGCCTTCTGGGCCGTGGACGTCTGGCTGTTGATCGTGGCGGGTCTGTGCCTGTGGGGTGTGCACCGCGCTCCGCCGGCCGTCCAGCGGGACTGGTTCGACAACCAGCTCGCTCTGTGCGTCGTGGTGGCCATCCCCATGGGCTTCTATACCACCCTCGAGCTTCTGGACACCGGTCCGGAGGGCGCCGCGGCGCTGGTGGCCGGCATCGGCGTCATGGGCCTGGCGTACGCGGTCCAGTATCGTGTGGCCAGCGTGCTGGCCGTCTCGTCCCTGGCGCTCGTGCTGGCGGCCTGGTACTACGGCGTGGAACGCGCCGGAGCCCTGGGAGCCGTCCTGGCTCTGGGCTTCACGGCCGGCCTTCTCATCTGGATCGCGGTGCGCATGGGCCGGAGCGAGGAGAAGCCCCGCGGGGCCTGAGCGTCCTTCCCACGCGGACGGCCCTTCCCCTACCTTCCACGTTCAGTGATCCGGGTCCGTGCCCGGATCATCACGAGGGTGCGCCACGCGGGAGCCGGGCTTTCGGATCGACTCCCGCCCAAGAGGGCCAGCGGATGCTTCCCATCGATCTCACAGGCAAACGCGCCCTGGTGGCCGGAGTTGCCGACGACCAGGGTTACGGATGGGCCATCGCCAAGGCGCTGGCCACGGCCGGCGCCAGCGTGTGCGTGGGCACGTGGCCGCCCGCCCTCAAGATCTTCGAGCGGCTGCTGGAGCGTGGCCGCGTGGACCGGGCCCTGCCCGGTGGTGCGGAGATGGAGCTGGAGAGGATCTACCCGTTCGACGCCGCGTTCGACGCGCCGGAGGACGTTCCTCCCGAGGTTCAGGAGGACCGGCGCTACAAGGACGTGGACCGCTTCACCATCCAGGAGGTGGCGGATACCATGAGGGAGGACTTCGGGGAGGCGTGTCTGGACGTGCTCGTACACTCCCTGGCCAACGGCCCCGAGGTGCAGAACCCCCTGGTGGAGACGAGCCGGCACGGCTACCTGGCGGCCGTCGGCGCGTCCGCCTACTCGCTGGTGAGCATGGTCCAACGCTTCGGACCCCTCATGGCGAAGGGTGGCTCCGTCGTGTCCCTCTCCTATCTGGCGGCGGAGAGGGTCATCCCCGGGTACGGGGGCGGCATGAGCTCGGCCAAGGCGGCCCTGGAGAGCGATACCCGCACCCTGGCGTACGAGGCCGGCCAGCGCTGGGGCGTCCGGGTCAACACCATCAGCGCCGGTCCACTGGCATCCAGAGCGGCCAGGGCCATCGGCGGCATCGACCAGATGGTGCGGTATTACGCCATGAATTCTCCGCTGGGGGAGGCCAATACCGCCGACGAAGTGGGTTGGGCCGCGGCGTTCCTCTGCTCACCCCTGGGCGCCGGGATCAGTGGAGAGACGCTCCACGTGGACAAGGGGTACCACGCCATGGGCATGGTTTCCGAGGCCGTCCTGGCCAAGAACAAGGACAGGAAGAAGTAGCGGCGCGCCCATGACCGAACTGGGCTCCCTCCTCCCATCCATCGAGGTCGAGCCGCCGGGGCCGGCGTCCCGGGCCCTTGCCGCGCGCCTGAGAGCCGCGGAGTCACGCAACGTCACCTGGCTCGCGGGCGACTTTCCCGTCTTCTGGACGGAGGCGCGCGGGGCCAACGTCCGGGACGCCGACGGCAACGTATACGTCGACCTCACCGCCGCCTTCGGCGTGGCGCTCGCCGGGCACGCCCATCCACGCGTGGTCGCCGCGGTGCAGGCGCAGGTCCAGCGGCTCCCGCACGGCATGGGAGACGTCCACCCACCGGCCCTCAAGGTGGACCTCCTGGAACGCCTGGCGGCGCTGGCCCCCTGGCCGGAAGCCCGGTGCGTCCTGGCCTCCACGGGCTCGGAAGCGGTGGAGATCGCGCTCAAGACGGCGCTGCTGGCCACGGGTCGGCCGGGCATCCTGGCCTTTCAGGGGGGCTATCACGGACTCACGCTGGGGGCCCTGGCGGCCACCTCGAGGGCGTTCTTCCGCGACAGGTTCCGGCGGAGGCTGTACGAGGGGGTGGAGTGGGCCCCCGTCCCCCGGGAGGGTGGACCGGACCCGGCGGCCGCGCTCGCGGAGGTCGAACGGCTCCTGTCCGACGGGGGCGAGGGAGGGGAGCCCATCGGCGCCGTGCTGGTGGAGCCGGTGCAGGGCCGGGCGGGAGTGCGCCCGTTCCCTCCGGGCTTCCTGGCTTCGGTGGCCGAGCTGGCTCGGGCTCACGGAGCCCTCGTCGTCGCCGACGAGATCCTCACCGGCATGGGGCGTTGCGGCGCGCCTCTGGCGTCGACCCGGCTCGGTGTGGTGCCCGACATCGTATGCCTGGGCAAAGCACTGGGCGGCGGGCTGCCGGTGAGCGCCTGCCTGGCGCCCGTCGGCGTCATGGACGCCTGGCCGGAGTCCCGGGGGGAGGCCATACACACGAGCACCTTCCTGGGGCATCCCCTGGGGTGCGCGGCCGCGCTGGCGATGCTGGACCTCCTGGAGGAGGGGCTCGCCTGGGAGGCGGAACAGGTGGGCACGAGGCTGCTGGGCCTCCTCACACGGGAGATGGGCGACGTGGCCGAGGTGGCCGAGATCCGGGGGGTGGGGGCCATGATCGGCATCGATCTGCGCCGCGCGGGGGGTGCCGAGCCCCTCGCGGGCGCCGGGGCCCTGGTCGCCGTCGCCGCGCTGCGCCGGGGGGTGCTGGTCCTCCCCGCCGGGGAGCACGGCCACGTGGTGGCGCTCACGCCGCCGGCGGTGTTGACCGACGACCAGGCGCGCCGCGCCGTGCGGGAGCTGGGCGCCGCGGTGCGGGAGGTGGTTTCGTGAGAGGGCGGAACGGGTCCTTCGTCGGGCTCGCCGCGGCCGTGCTGGTGGCGGTCGCGCTCCAGGCCGCCGCGCCCGCCCAGGTCGGCGCGCAGGCCGGCACCCAGGTCGGGCCCCCCGACCCCGCGCGTCTGCCGTTGCTCCTGGTCCCCGGCTGGGGCGACGACGCGTCGAACCTGGCGACCCTCCGCGAACGGCTCGTGGATGAAGGGTGGCCGGACTCCACCGTGGTGTCGCTGACCTTCGTCGACCCCGTGGGCAGCAACCGCCGCCATGCCGCGGAGGTCGCCGAGGCCGTGGCGCGGCTTCGGGCCCTCACCGGGGCGCCCAGGGTGGACATCCTCGCCCACTCCATGGGAGGGCTGGCGGTCCGCCGGTACCTCTACGACGGCGGACAGGACGCCGTCCGCAAGGTGGCCTTCCTGGCCACACCTCATCATGGCACGCGCCTGGCGTACCTGGGCTGGGGTCAGGGCGCGCGTGAGATGGAGCCCGGAAGCCCCTTTCTGCTGGACCTACGTAAGGCCCGACCGGTTCCCGATGGCGTCGATGCCATCACCATTCGCACGCCCATCGACCTCCACATCCTGCCTCAGGAGAGCGCCGAGCTCGACGGCGTACCGGACGTTCCGGTGTGCTGCCCCACGCACGCGGGGCTCCTCGAGGACGAGCCGACCTTCCGGGTCATCCTCCGCTTCCTGATGGGCCAATGACGGGCGAAGCGGACCGTGGGCGGCCCGGGCGCGGCACCTGGGGCGTGGTGCTCTTCGACCTGGACGGAACGCTGGCCGATACCGTGCCGCTCATCCTGCGCTGCTACCGGCACACCATGACCCGGCACCTCGGCGCGCCGCCACCGGACGAGGAGTGGCTCCGGGGCATCGGCAGGCCGTTACGGGACCAGCTCGTGGAGTTCGCCCGGGACGACGAGGAGGCGGCGGGCATGCTCGACACCTGGGTGACCTTCCAGCGGACCGTGCACGACGCCATGGTGCGGCCCTTCCCTGGCGCCGGCGAGGTCGTTCATGCGCTCAAGGCGAGGGGGGCCCTGGTCGGCGTAGTGACCAGCAAGAGGGATGAGATGGCCCGGCGCACCCTGGACCATCTGGGGCTCCTGGACGCGATGGACGTCCTGGTCACCGCCGACGATGT
>DASWKP010000080.1:0-10630 GCA_036396575.1 Longimicrobiales bacterium
ACAAGACGGTTCGCCGAGCCTGCCGCTCTCCTCGTAGGCGTCCGGTCCTGCTGGTAACCTGCCTCGCCTCCTTCGCCCCTCTGGAAGCCGAAGCCCGGCCCGTCGTAGGAGCGGGAGGAGAGCCGCGTGGCTGACCGGGAAGGTAAGGGCCGGTGTCGGGGTCGAGCCAGGGCGGTGGCGACGTAACGGGGCCGGCAGTATCCTCGACGCCGACCAGGCCCCATGGAGGGGCGCCACTCCGACCGACGCCAGCGATGCTCTTCAACTCCCCCGAGTACGGGCTCTTCCTGGTCGTCGTGGTGGCCGCCTACTTCGGCCTGCCCCATCGGGCCCAGAACCGCTTCCTGCTGGTCGCCAGCTACGTCTTCTACTCGTTCTGGGACGTCCGCTTCCTGTCCCTGATCCTGGTGTCCACCACGGTGGACTTCGTGGCGGGGCGCCGCATCGCCCTCGCCCGGGGGAGGGGGGACGGGCGCCGGGCCCGGGTCTGGCTGGTGGCCAGCGTGGTCACGAACCTGGGGCTCCTGGCGACCTTCAAGTACTTCGGCTTCTTCGCCGAAGGCCTGCACGCGCTGCTGGCGGTAGTGGGCCTGGACACGTCCAGTCCGGTGCTGGAGATCGCCCTCCCCGTGGGGATCAGCTTCTACACGTTCCAGACGATGTCCTACACCATCGACGTGTGGCGGGGGCGCATGGAGCCGGTGGACGACGCCCTGGACTTCGCCCTGTTCGTGGCCTTCTTTCCCCAGCTCGTGGCGGGCCCCATCGAGCGGGCCTCCCACCTCCTGCCCCAGATCCAGGCGCCGCGCACGGTGGGGCCCGAGGACTGGAGCCGGGGCCTCTACCTGATCCTGGTGGGTCTGGTCAGGAAGGTGGTCATCGCCGACACCGCGGGCGTCCTGGTCAACCGGTACTTCAACTCCCCGGAGCGCTTCACGAGCCTGCAGCTCGCGTGCGGGCTGGCCCTGTTCGCCATCCAGGCCTACGGCGACTTCGCCGGTTACTCGAACATCGCCCGGGGCTCGGCGCGGCTCCTGGGCTTCGACCTCATGCGCAACTTCCGCCACCCCTACTTCGCCACCAACCCCTCGGACTTCTGGCACCGCTGGCACGTCTCCCTGTCGTCCTGGCTCCGGGATTACCTCTACATCCCCCTGGGGGGCAGCAGAAGGGGAGAGCGCCGAACCTACGTCAACCTGGTCATCACCATGTTCCTGAGCGGCCTGTGGCACGGTGCCGGGGCCAACTTCGTCCTCTTTGGACTCCTCCACGGCGCCTACCTGGCGGGGTACCGGGCGCTGCGGCGGGGGGCGGTAGTGGGGGGCGCCCTGCCCTCCGAGGTGGAGGCTCGGCAGCGGGCGACGGGCGCGCCTTATCGCGGGGGGAGGCTGCCCCTGCCGGGCATGGGCCCCCTGCTGGCGGGCCTCGGCACGTTCTGCGCCATGTCCCTGCTCCTGCTCCTGTTCCGGGCCCCGGACCCGGCCACGGCGTGGGTGTACCTCAAGGGAATGGCAGCCATGAGCTTCGACGGCCAGTGGGACCTGGCCATGGCCATGGGCTTCGCGGCCCTGACCCTGGCCATCGACGCGCCCCAGGCCCTCTACGACGACGAGTGGGTCTTCCTCCGGCCGCGCCCCGTCCTCCGGGGAGCCCTGGCGGGCGCGGCCGTCATCCTCATCATCCTGTCCGGCAATGTCGACGAGCCCTTCGTCTACTTCCAGTTCTGAGGCGCCCATGGAGGCCCTGGGTGCGGGCGCCGACCGGCCCTGGCGCGCCCTGGCCTCGTTTACCGTCCTGGTGGCCGTTCTCACCGTGGCGGCCGCGGAGGCCGTCCTGCGGATCGGCGCCGTTCAGGAACTGCTCCCTCCCCCCGAGCCGTACTACCACACGCTCGTGGACCGGAAGGAGCGCCTCCTCGAGCGGACCCTCCGGGACGCGGGCGGCATCGACGTGCTCTTCGTCGGCACCTCGGCGGTCATCGCGGACTTCGATCCCACGACCTTCGACGCCGAGCGCGGGAAGACCGGGCCCGCCCCCCCCAGCTTCAACGGGGGCCTTCCCGGCATGGCGCCGGGCCTGGCCCGGCTCTACCTGGAGCGATTCTACCTGCCCCGGAACCGACCCGCCGCGCTCTTCCACGGTGTGCGAGCACAGGAACTCGTGATGGCGCCGGAGCCCAGGGACATCCCGATCCTGGGCCGCATCGAGCGGGGTTGGCTCTCCGACGCGCCCTGGCGGGACCGCGCGGGCCTCCTCCTGACCCGGACCAGCGCTCTGGTCTACTATGCGGGCTTGCCCTCCCTCGTCGTCCGCAGGCGTAGGACCTCCGACCTGGACCCGGCCCTCCTGGGTTGGCTGCCGTACCCGGGAGAGATGTCCGCCGACCCGACCATGGGGCTGCCGAGCTGGATGGCCGATCCGGTCTGGGACATGCGCCCGGGCCGCCAGGCTCTCCGGAGGAGCGCGGGGCTGGCGCGGGAAGCGGGGATCCCGTTCGCGCTGGTGGTCCTGCCGGAGCACCCGTCCCTGTGGGCCACCGACCGCACCCGGGCCGGCTACGCCGCCTTCCTGGCAGAGCTCGACGCCCTGGCCCGGGACGAGGGCGTCTACCTCCTGGATGTCACGGAAGGCGACCTCGGGTACTACGGCCAGAACCATCTCTTCTTCGACCGGTCCCACCTGAGCCCTCGCGGCGCCCGCCGTTTCAGCGCGGAGCTCGCCCGGCTCTGGGAGCGAGTCCGCCTTGAGGAGCGCGGCGGCGGATTGCCTTGACGGCGCAGGCGACGGAGATTTGGAAGAAGGCCGGCGCAACCGGAACCCCGAAGGAGGGACCATGGACGGCTGGCGAGAGCGAGGGTGGCCCGAGGGCACGTCGTGGCGGGAAGGACTGGGCGTGCTGTGCGCCGAAGGTCAGGCCGACGGGGTCCCGTGCTTCGAGTTGGGCCGGGAGTGCGAGGCCTGCGAGAAGGCGTTGGAGATCTGGAAGGAGGTGAAGGCCACCATCCCGATGGACGCGGAGGACGCACCCGCCTCCTTTCAGGAGTGGGTCAGGAAGGGAAGCGTCTGACGCTACCCGTGGCCGGCGAACACCCTGAGCGCCAGCGTCAGCGCCACACCGGCCACCAGTAATGCCGCGTGCCCCACGGACTCCCGGCGCTCGTGCTTGTGGTGCAGTTCGGGGATGAGGTCCGCCGCGGCGATGTAGATGAAGGTCCCCGCGGTGACGGGCACCAGCGCCACCGTGAAGCCTGACGAGCCCGCCCCGGCGACCAGGGCCACGAGGGCGCCCACGATGGCCATGGAGGCCGACAGGAAGTTGAGCCACAGGGCCTTCTCCACCGACAGGCCCCCCCGCACCAGCACGCCGAACTCCCCCGCCTCCTGAGGCACCTCATGGAGGAGGACCGCTCCGGTGGTGACGAAGCCCAGCCCCGGGGACACGCCGTACGCCGCCGCGATGAGCATCCCGTCGATGAAGTTGTGGAGGCCGTCCCCCACCAGGCTCATGACCACCACGGGCCGGGCGCGCCGGGGCGGCTCGCGATCCGGATCGTGGGGAGGCGGGGGCAGGCCCGGGACGACCGGGCCCTCCACGGCGTTCTCGTGGCAGTCACGCCCGGTGACCGGTTCCTCGCCGTGCCCGTGGTGGTGCGCCCACAGGAAGCGCTCCAGGAAGAAAAAGCCCAGGAAGCCCGCCAGCACGTAGACGGGCAGGCGCACCGAGCCGCCCAGGATCTCGAAGGCCTCGGGGATGAGGTGGAAGAAGGCCGTGCCCAGGAGCACACCCGCCGCCAGGCTCACGAGGTACATGAGGAGTGCGTCCAGCCGGCTCCGTCCCCTGGACAGGAAGATGAGCCCCACGAAGGAGACCAGGCTCACCATCACGACACTGGCCAGCGTGAGGAGCCACACGCTCATGGCGCGGCGCCTTCGCCGAAGTCGAAGTCCACCCACTCCTCGCCGTGGCCGAAGTAGAAGGTCCGGCTGGTCTCGTCCGGGAAGTGTACGAGCTTCACCAGGTTGCGCTGGTCGCCGAACCGCTCGAAGAGGAGGGTGTTCCGGATGCGCCCGGCCCGGATGGGCTCAGGGGCGTCGAAGCGCACCGCGTACCACCACACGGGCTCCCGGTCCAGGGAGTCCTCTCCGCTCTCCAGGATGCGCCCGGTCAGGGTCCGCCCCCCCACCTCCATGGCGTAGTGGTCCCGCAGGTACGCCAGGAACAGCGCGTCGGTGACCGGGTCGGCCTCCATGGTCACCGAGGGGCGACCCGCGTGCGCGGCCAGGGCCCCTTCCAGGTCGTCCTTGAAGACGCGCACCCGCAGCACGGCCACGCTCCCCTCCACCCCCAGGTCACCGTAGGTGACGTGGAGGTCGTGGAGGTCGGGGAGGTCGGTAACGTCGTGGGTCGCCGGGGAGCCCGCGAGGAGCAGCACCGCCAACCCGGCGAGGAGTCTCATCCCCCGGCCTCCGTCATGGGCGTCTCGGCCCTCCTCCCCGGCTCAGAACACCACCCGCGTCGTCCACACGTTGTTGGAGCGGTCGATGTCGGCGTACGCCTCGTCGGGATCCAACACCACGCGCACCACGACTCCGTCGGAAAAGAAGCCCTTGGTGAAAGTCAGCTCGTTGTCCCGCCACACGTCCACGGGCAGGTCGATGCGCTCGGTGGTACCGTCCTCGTAGGTCAGCTCGAGCTCGACCGGCATGACCAGGCCGCCCACGTTGTCGACGCGCACCCGGTAATAGTACGCCCCGGCCTCCGACGACCCCACCAGGGAGTCGGCGGCCTGCACGGTGACGGAGGCCAGGGCCTGGTCGTTGGCGTGCGTGGTGTAGAACCATCCCCGCCAGAACCAGGCCATGTTCTCCCCGGCGCCCTCCTCCATGGAGCGGAAGAAGTCCGCGGGCTGGGGGTGCTTGAACATCCACCCCTTGGCGTAGTCGCCGAAGGCGTCGTCGAAGGCGTCGGTGTCCAGGACGTGCTCCCGGAGCATGACCAGTCCCGTGGCGGGCTTGGCGTAGCCGTTGTTGCCGAAGTCCTTATGGATGAGGTCGGACTCGGTCATGATGGGCACCTGGTCCGGGTCCCTCATGTAGTCGACGATGTTGGGCGCCGGGCCCCTACGGCTGAGATACGAACAGTCCTCGGTCTGGGTGAAGTAGCTGCCGCAGTACGTCTGGGCGTACTCGATCTCGCCGTAGTACTGCAGGAAGGTGTTCAGTCCCTCGTCCATCCAGGTCCACTTGCGCTCGTCCGTGGCCACGATCATCGGGAACCAGTTGTGCCCCACCTCGTGGATGGTGACCCCGATGAGCGAGCGCTCCTGGGCGTCGGAGTAGCTGCCGTCAGGCTGGGGGCGGGCCCCGCAGAAGGCCACCATGGGATACTCCATGCCGCCCACCGGGCCGTTCACGTTCACCGCCTTGGGGTACGGGTACTCGAAAGCCAGGCGACCGTACGTCTTGAGGGTCTGGAGCGTCGCCCGGGTGGACACCTTGTCCCACAGGGGCATGGCGTCCCGGGGGTACAGCGAGTGCACCTTGATGACCCGGTCGTCTCCCGGGTAGCTGTAGCCCGCCGCGTCCCACACGAAAGCCTTCGACGAAGCCCACGCGAAGTCACGCACGTTCTCCGCCACGTAGTGCCAGGTAAGGGTCCCGGCGCTCGCCGGCCGGGTCCCGGGCGACATGACCTCGTCGGCCGCGATGATGAAGCGGGGCTCCTCGCTCGTGTAGGCCTCCTCCAGGCGGGCCATCTGGGTGGCGGTGAGGACCTCCGCAGGGTTCTGGAGCTCGCCGGTGGCGTCCACGATGTGATCCCACGGGACCGTGAGCCTCACGTCGTAGCTGCCGAAGTTCAAATAGAACTCCCCGCTGCCCAGGAACTGCTCGGTCTGCCACCCGTTCACGTCGTCGTAGACGCTCATGCGGGGGAACCACTGGGCGTTCAGGTACAGCCAGCCGTCCCTGACGAGCTCCTTGCCGCCCCGCCCCCGGTCCGGGATGGGAAAGCTCCAGTCGATCTCGAAGGACATGACCTCCCCGGGCCCGAGGGGCTCCGGGAGGTCCACCCGCATGATGGTGTTGTTGATGCGGTAGTCGGCGTCCACCAGGCGCCCCATGCCGTCCACCAACTGCACACGGGAGATCGTGTAACCGCCGTCGAAGGGGGCCAGCCCCACGAAGCGCATGAACTGCGGGCTCACGTCCTCGGGGATCGCCGCCTGGGTCTGGTAGGCCCGGGAGTGCTCGATGGAGCGCGTGTTCTGGTCGAGCTGCACCCACAGATAGCGGAGGACGTCCGGGGAGTTGTTGTGGTACGTGATGCGCTCGGACCCGGTCACCGAGTGGCTCACCGTGTCCAGGGACGCCTCGATGACGTAGTCCGCCTGCTGCTGCCAGTAGCGGGTTCCGGGCAGCCCCGACGCGCTCCGGTAGTCCGTGGGGTCCGGCCACTCGTCCAGAGGCCGGAAGATGGATCGGTTGGTCTTCGAGCCGTCGTCGTGGAGCCAGTACTGGCCCTGGGACGGGGCCGGCAGAGCCAGGCCCGTGAGGATCATGACTCCGAACACCCGCATCACGGTACGCTTCGCAACACCCTTCATCGCACTCGAGCTCCCATTGCTGAACGGGTCAGGCCGCGAGCCTCTCCACCATGAGGATCAGGGCCACCCCGGCGGCCGCGCCGGACATCACCAGGATCCAGTCGTGGCGCCGCATGCGCACCCATCGGACCATGGCGAAGGACACGAGAAGTATAACCAGAACGATGCAGATCTGGCCCAGCTCCAGGCCCACGTTGAACGCGAACAGGGGCAGGGCGATGTTGGCCTCGGCCCCCAGCAAGGCCCGGAGGAAGTTGCTGAAGCCCAAGCCGTGGATGAGGCCGAAGCCCAGGGCCATGACGTACCTGGCCCGGCGGGCCCGGCGCGTCTCGTCGAAGCCGTCGGCGCCGGGCCTGGTCCCGGCGATGTTCAGGACCGCCGTGGTGAGGATCGTCAGGGGGATGAGGAACTCCACCAGGCGGTCGTCCAGATGGATGAGGCGGAGGGTCGCCAGGGCCAGAGTGACGGAGTGCCCCACCGTGAACGCCGTGACCAGGATGAGGACCTGGCGCCACCTGCGCGGCTCGTATACCGCGCACAGCGCGACGAGGAAGAGGATGTGGTCGTAGCCCCGGACGTCCGCGATGTGCTCGAAGCCGAGGCGCAGGTAGACCGCGATCTCGGAGGTCACCTCACCCCATCATCCCGTCCAACTCCTCGATCGTGGCCGTGGAGGGCGGCCGCTCCCGCTGGAGGCGCCGGGCCGCCACCTCCGCCTCCTGCCACGCGCGGAGCACGTTGCCCCCCGCCAGCTTGGCCAGCTCATCCTCGGTCCACCCCCGCCGGGACAGCTCGGCGAAGAGCGCCGGATAGGTGGACACGTCCTCCAGGCCCACGACCACCGAGCTGATGCCGTCGAAGTCGGAGCCGATGCCCACATGGTCGATGCCCGCCACGTCCCGGACGTGCTCGATGTGGCGGACGACGTCGGCCATGGTGGCCCGGGGCTCTGGGCGCGAAGCCCGCTCCTCCTCCGTGAGGTCCCACCACGCCATGGAGGCGTCGTTCACGAAGGAGGGCACGAAGGTGATCATGACCACGCCGCCGTTGTCGGGCAGGCGCCGGAGCACGTCGTCGGGGACGTTCCGGGGGTGGTCCGTGACCGCGCGGGCCGACGAGTGGGAGAAGATCACCGGTGCCTCTCCCACGTCCAGCGCGTCGTGCATGGTCTCCGGCGACGTGTGGGACAGGTCCACCAGCATGCCCAGGCGGTTCATCTCCCGCACGACCTCCTCGCCGAAGCGCGTAAGACCATCGTGCAGGGCCTCGCCGGTGCCCGAGTCCGCCCAGTCGATGGACGACGAGTGCGTCAGTGTCATGTAACGAACGCCCAGGGCGTGGAAGGCCCGTAACGCCCCCAGGGAATTCTCGATGGCGTGGCCACCCTCCATCCCCAGGATGGAGCCGATGCGCCCGGCGCCGAACGCCCTGTTCACGTCGGACACGGACAAGGCCCGCTCGAAGGCGTCCGGGTAGCGGTCGATGACCTGCAGGGCGATGTCGATCTCCTCGAGCTGGATACGGGCGGCCGCCCCCTGCTCCACGGCGTCGAACGGCACGTACACGGACCAGAACTGCGCCCCCACCATGCCCTCCCGGAGTCGGGCGAGGTCCGTGTGGCCCGGCACCGTGCCCCGCAGGTCATAGGCGGGCACGCTCATGGGCGCGGCCTCGTTCTCCCGGATGGCCCAGGGCAGGTCGTTGTGGCCATCCACGAGGGGATGGGACGCGAGCACCCGTCGGGCCACGTCCGCGTGGCGGTCCTGGGCGCGGGCGTGGGAGGCCAGCGCGGCGAGCGCGAGGAGTCCCGGGAGAATGGCGTGCGGGATCGAGATATGGCGCTTCATTTTGTTTCCCTTCCGGAATTCGTGGGAGGCGTTCAGGAAGATCGAGGCGGGCGGCCGGACGGGACAAGGGCAGGCCGTTGCGCCCATCCCTCGCACATCGGATATTCGAGCCCCCCCCCTCTCCCTCCGACACGACAGGCCATCGACAGACCCGCTCGCCTCCGGGGGTTCGGCCTCTCCTTCGAGAGCGACATCCCCACCGACGCCCTCGCATGCGACGCAACCATGGCGACGCCCGACGTCCGGGTCGCGGAAGGCTCGGTTCCGGAGGCCCTGGACGAGGCCGCGGTGGCGGGGCTTCGCTTCCAGGCCGCTCCCGGTCGGTACCTCCTCCGCGCGGACGGCGTCGCCCGGTACCTGGTCACGGGAGGTGAGCGCGTGGTCATCGACCGGGAGCCGCGAGCCACGGACCCGGCGATCTGGACCGTGCTCCTGGGCTCTCCCCTGGCCGCGCTGATCCATCAGCGGGGAGGGGTACCGCTCGTGGCCGCCGCCGTGGAGGACGACGAGCGGACGGCCACGCTCATCGCCGGGGCGGCCGGCCCGAGCCCCTCGGCCCTGGCGGCCGCCCTCGCACGCCGCGGGCGGCGGACCCTGACCACCCGTGTGGCCGTGCTCGCTGCCGGCGACGACGGAGCGGTGGTCATGCCCGGTGAGGCCCGATCCCTTCTCACCGACGCGGAGTGCCGGCGGCTGGATCTGGAGCCCGCCGCGTTCCCGCGACCGGTGCGGGGCCTTCCTCGCAGGGCGGTTCCCCTGGACCCCAGGCGGGATCTCGCACCGCGGCTGGTGCGACGGCTGGTCCTGCTCGAGGTGGCCGAGCGGCCCGGGGGTGCACACGTGGAGCTCGTGGACGCCGGACTGGCCCTGGGCCCCCTGCTCAGGTCGGTCTACCGTCCCGAGCTGTCCCTGGGCCCGGCTCCGGCGATCCAGTTCCGCACCCTGGTCTCGGCCCTGGCAGGTTCTCGCACCGCCCTGGTGCGCCAACCGATGAACGACGCTTCCCCGGGAAAGCTGGCCGACAGGCTCCTGAAAGGGGGTCACGCGTGACAGGGGCCGTCTGGTTGGCGTCCTACCCCAGGTCGGGCAACACATGGACCAGGGCGCTGCTGACCAACCTCCTCCGAACCGGGGGGGAATCCGCCTCCATCAATCGCCTCGTGGCCCCGAACGTATCAACCCGATCGCTTTTCGACCGCGTCACCGGCCTTGACTCGGGGTACCTGCCACCCGCCACGGTGAGGCGCTTGCGCCCGGAGCTCCACGAGGCTCTGGCCGCAGTCCCCGGGCCTCGGCCGAGGCTGTTCAAGGTCCACGACGCCTGGGAGGGCGACATCGACGGCCGGCCGTTGTTTCCCCCTGCGGTCACCTCCGGCGTGGTCTATATCACTCGTCACCCGGTGGACGTCGCAGCGTCGTTGGCCCACCATGCCGCCCGGTCGTTTGCCGACACCGTTCGGCAGATGGAGTCGGAGGACAGCTACCTTGCGAGAGGTACCCGGGGCGTCCCCGTGCAGCTCCCTCAGCGTCTCTCCACGTGGAGCGGCCACGTCCGGAGCTGGCTGCGGGACTCGGGGCTCCCGGTCCACATCGTCCACTACGAGGCTCTCAGCCGGGACCCGGAGCGGGAGCTGACGACCCTGGCTTCGTTCCTGGCGATTCCGGCGACGCCGGCGGACGTGACCCGGGCGGTGGACTTCAGCCGGTTCGAGGAGCTACGCGCGCAGGAGTCTGACCACGGCTTCCGGGAGGGCAGCGCACGGGCCGATCGCTTCTTCCGGCGAGGCCGGGTCGGCACCGGCTTCGACGAGCTTCCGGCGGAGCTGATCCGGGTCGTCGGCGAGGCCCATGGCGAGGTCATGGCGGAGCTCGGGTACGACCCGACCCGCCCGGGTCTCAGCCCGCCATCCCCTTCGGCATGATCTCCGCCGTGTGGCATATCGACGGCAGCCCCGGTGCCTCTGGCGAGGCGGCGGCGGTGCTGACGGGGCTACGCAGGGCCCGGGTGGACCTGCAGGCCGTCCACGACGTTGGCTCGGCAGCCGTGGGCGCCCGGACGATGTTCACGAGCCCCGAGGACCGCATTGACCGCCAGCCGGTCATGATCCCGGACTCGGGCGCGGTCCTGGTGGCCGACGCCCGCCTGGACGACCGGAGCCAGCTCGCCCGGCGACTGGA
>DASWKP010000081.1:0-2079 GCA_036396575.1 Longimicrobiales bacterium
TCCACTCGTCCCTCAGTCGGGTCAGCTCGGCGTCCGCCGTTCCGGGCTCCAGGGCGATTCGGCGCCCGGTCTGTGCCAGGAGGACGTGGTGGTCTCGCGGCCAGTCGGCGGGCCACAGGTTCTCCAGGATATCCGCGGCCCTGGCCAGCCGGAGGAGGCGGCCCCGGGCGCCGTCCAGGAGGGACGGGTCGTGGTCCGGAAGCTCCACCACGATCTCGAGGCCCTCCGTCACGCTCCTGGACAGCAACGTGATGACCGGCCCCAGCTCCTCCCCGTCGTAGCGCCAGGACCCGACTGCCGCGTCACCAACCCCGCTGTCGACCCGGTCGACCCGCACGCCGTTGGCCGTCACGCGCGCCGGCGGCCACGTGCCCGGAAGCCGAACCTCGTACGCCCGCCGCTCCGGCATCCCGGGCCAGTTCCCGGACGTGGGCTCGACGGCGACGATCACCCGCGACGAGGTACGCTCCTGTCGGATGGCCGTCCACGCGTACTCCCCTCGGAGGTAGCCTTCATCGTTGCCCGCATCCTCGTAAAGGCGTGTGCCGCCGTCGGCCCCGGGGATGAGGGTCAGCACGATCGTGTCCGAAGGCAGGTCTCCCACGCGGAGCCGCGGCGGAGCCATGGGAATCACGGCCCCGGCACGGGCGTAGATGGGGATCTCGTCCAGGGCAAAGCTCCGGACGACGGCCTCCCCGCCGTCCAGCCGAGCCCCCGCGTACCACTCGTACCACTCGCCGTCGGGCAGCCACACCTCCCGCTCCGCCAACAGCGATAGGGAGTCCAGGGGTTCCGTCACGGGGCTCACCAGGAGGTCCTCCCCGAACATGTACTGGCCCGCGAAGCGGTAGGCGTCCTCCTGCTCCGGGTGGTCGTAGTACATCGGCCGCACCAGGGAGACCCCGGTTTCGTGCGCCTCACGGGCCGCGGTGTAGATGTACGGCACCAGCGCGTAGCGCAGGTTGAAGGCCCCGCGCATGGCGTCGAACTCCGCCGGGGAGTAGGCCCAGATGCGCCGCTCGGCCAGGGCGTTCTTCGTGGTATGCGTGCGCAGGATCGGAGACAGCGCGCCGAACTGCACCCAGCGCGTGTACAGCTCGCCGGAGACCTCGCCCGGAAGGTGCCCGCCGATGTCGTGGCTCCACCAGCCGTAGAGCACGTTGGACGCCGTGGCGGTGAAGTACGGCTCGAAGGCCAGCATCTCCCAGGTGGACGCCGCGTCTCCGGAGAAGCCGATCTGGTAGCGATGGTTGCCGAGCCCGCCGAAGCGGTGGTAGATGAGGGGCCGTTCCTCTCCCTGGCGCGCCATGTCGGAGTAGAAGACGTAGTTGAGCCACCACGTCGGCGTCAGGCCCGGAATCGACGTGTCGCCCCACTGCTGCCAGTCCAACCACCAGAAGTCCACGCCCTGGCGCTCCAGAGGGTGGATCACCAGGTCGAAGTAGTTGCGCGCGAAGTCCACGTCCTCGATCCGGAACGGGACGTACGCCTCCGTGGCCGGATCGATGCCCATGGCCCGGGCCATGGCCGGATAGACCTCCTCGTGCGGCTGGATGCCGGACGCGGGATGGAGGTTCAGGGGCGTGCGCAGGCCCTGTTCGTCCGCCCAGCCGAGGAATGCCGCGGGGTCCGGAAAGTACGCCCGGTTCCACGTGTACCCGGTCCAGCCCAGCCGCTGGCCGGCCTGATCCCGTGCCTCGGTGGTCCATCTAAGCTCGAAGGTCTCGTGCCAGTCCATATCGATGACCAGGACATCCAGTGGCACGCCGTGGCGGTCGAAGTCCCGGGCCAACTCCATGAACTCCCGGTCCGTGTACGCCCAGTACCGCGACCACCAGGCGCCGAGGGCGAAGCGAGGCGGCATGGGGATGTGGCCCGCCACCGACGCGAAGTCCGCGAGGCCGTCCCCGTACGCGCGCCCGTAGCCCAGAAAGGTCCAGTCCAGGCGGGCACCCGCGCGGCGGCCCGCCACCCACGGCCAGTCCGAGTCGTCGAACAGGGGACGCTGGCTGTCGTCCACCACCACCCAGCCGTCGCGGGACAGGAGGCCTTCACCAACGGGGACCGGCCCGCGCACAC
>DASWKP010000082.1:0-3347 GCA_036396575.1 Longimicrobiales bacterium
ATTTCCTGTCGGGAATCCGGCCCATGCCAGCCGTCTTCGACCCCGCCTACGTCAAGAAGCTGAACGGCCCCAACGTCAAGAAAGGCGCCAACAAGAGGGAGCTGGCCGAGGCGCTGAGGGCGGACATCCGCCGGTTCAAGGAGGACAACGGCTGCGACCGCCTGGTCATGATCTGGACCGGCTCCACCGAGATCTTCCTGCGACCGGGCGCCATCCACGAGAGCCTGGAGTCCTTCGAGAAGGCCATGGAGGCGAACGACCCCGGCGTCGCTCCGTCCATGCTCTACGCCTATGCGGCCCTCATGGAGGGGATCCCGTACGCCAACGGGGCGCCCAACCTCTCGGGAGACATTCCCGTGATGGAGGCTCTGTCCCGCCAGCGGGGCGTTCCCATCGCCGGCAAGGACTTCAAGACGGGGCAGACCCTGCTGAAGACGGTTCTGGCCCCCGGACTCAAGGCGAGGATGATCGGCCTCAGCGGGTGGTTCAGCACCAACATCCTGGGCAACCGGGACGGCGAGGTGCTGGACGACCCCGAGTCGTTCAAGACCAAGGAGGAGTCCAAGCTGGGCGTCCTCGAGCACATCCTCCAGCCCAGCCTGTACCCCGACCTGTACGGGGACATCTATCACAAGGTGCGCATCAACTACTACCCGCCCCGGGGGGACAACAAGGAGGGGTGGGACAACCTGGACATCTTCGGATGGCTCGGGTACCCGATGCAGATCAAGGTGGATTTCCTGTGCCGTGACTCGATCCTGGCGGCGCCCATCGTCCTCGACCTGGCGCTCTTTCTGGACCTGGCGAGCAGGGCCGGCATGAGCGGCATCCAGGAGTGGCTGTCGTTCTACTTCAAGAGCCCCCAGGCTCTCCCCGGCGTCTACCCCGAGCACGACCTCTTCATCCAGCACTGGAAGCTCAAGAACACGCTCCGCTGGCTGGCCGGCGAGGATGTCCTCACGCACCTGGGCCAGGACTACGGGTAGCGGGTCGGCCCGCGGGCGGAAGCCCCGGGCGGGAGGCTCGCGTCGGTGACGGGCACGTTCATCGTCGTGGAGGGGGTCGAGGGCGCCGGCAAGAGCACCCAGGTGGCCCTGCTGGCGGCGTGGCTGGAGGAGCTGGCCGTCGCCAGCACGATCACCCGGGAGCCGGGCGGGACCGCGCTGGGAGAGGCTGTGCGCGCTCTGGTCCTGGAGCGGACGGACCTCCACGTGCCCCGGGAGTCCGAGCTGCTCCTGATCCTGGCCGCCCGGGCGGTCTTCGTCCGGGATGTCGTGCGACCGGCACTGGAGCGGGGAGAGGTGGTGGTGGCGGACCGCTACGAGCTGTCCACGCTGGCGTACCAGGGGTATGGCCGCGAGTTGAACCTGGACACGGTCCGGAAGTTGAATGCGTTCGCCTCGGGAGGCCTCACGCCCGACCTGGTCCTGGTCCTGGACGTGCCGGTCGAGGTCGGGCTGGGCCGCCAGCGACGGGAGGGCAAGGTGGCCGACCGCATGGAGCGGGAGACGGGCGACTTCCTGGGGCGGGTCAGGGAAGGATACCTGACCCTCGCCCGGGAGGAGTCCAACACGGTGCTCATCGAGGCCGGGGGCACCCCCGACGAGGTGTTTGTGCGGGTGCGGGCGGCACTGAGCGGACGATTCCCGGGAGCGTTTCCGACCGGGAGCGACTAGCTTTGATCGGTCAAACGGGGGGCGTGGAGCGTGGGGCCCGCTACACGGGCGGGCCGAATCACGGAGGAGGGCGCATGAGTCGGAGTCGAACGATCCTGGCGCCAGCGGCGGTGCTGGTCGCGGCCGTGGTGGCCGGGGGCTGGCTGCTCCAGGAAGGGGTGGAAAAGGACCAGGACGTCTACGTACAGGCCCGCGTGTTCCAGGAGGTGTTGGAGCGCGTGGCCACGCAATTCGTCGACGAGGTGGATCGGGGCCGGCTCTACCAGCAGGCGATCGATGGCCTCCTCGACGAGTTGGGCGACCCCAACACGTCGTTCATTCCGGCAACGGATGTGGAGGACTTCAGGATCCGCAGCACAGAAGGTGACTACGGCGGCGTGGGCCTGGAGATCCTCGAGCAGGACGGGTGGATCACCGTGGTGGCTCCCATCCCCGGGACGCCCGGCGACCGCGCGGGCATCCGGGCGGGGGACCGGTTCTTCGAGATCGCCGGGCAGAGCGCCGAGGGTTGGAGGTCCGAGCAGGCGGTGGAGCTTCTCCGGGGCGAGCCCGGGACGTCCGTGGACGTCCGGATCCGCCGGCAGGGAGTGGACGAGCCGATCCCGTTCACGCTCACGCGGGCTCGTGTGCGGCTCCGGGCCGTTCCCTTCCACGTGCTCCTCGACGGGGACATCGGCTACGTCCCCCTGCGGGTCTTCAGGGAGACGGCGTCCACGGAGCTCCAGGCAGCGGTGGACTCGCTCCGCGCCACCGGTGCTCGCGGAGTGATCCTGGACCTCCGGGGCAACCCTGGCGGCCTTCTGGAAGAGGGCATCGGCGTGTCCGACGTCTTCCTGGAGCCCGGTCAGGCCGTCGTGGAGACACGCGGGCGCGGACGGGGGCAGGCCCAGAGCTATTCCGCGTCCATCCGCGGATCCTTCGAGGGGTTGCCGGTCGTCGTCCTGGTGGACGAGATGAGCGCCTCGGCGTCCGAGATCGTGGCGGGCGCGCTCCAGGATCACGACCGGGCCCTGGTCGTTGGGATGCCGTCCTACGGCAAGGGCTCCGTGCAGAGCCTGTTCACCCTGAGTGGGGGGAGCATCCTCCGCCTGACCACGGCCCACTGGTTCACGCCCGTGGGCCGCTCCATCGAGAAGGAGCGGGGCGCTGAGCCGACCGATGACGCGCACGGCGCCCTGACGGTGGACGGCCGCGTGACCGCGATGGGAGGTGTTCCCGAGCGTCCCGCCTTCGAGTCGCGGGCGGGCCGTACGCTCCATGGAGGCGGGGGGATCACGCCCGACGTCGTGGTCCTGCCCGATACGCTGACCTTGAGGGAGCAACAGGCCGTGCGCGTGCTGTTCCGCCAGGCCGGCGCCCTGAGCCTGGCGATCTTCGACTTCGCCGCCGGCTACATCGGTGAGCATCCGGGACTGTCCAGGGAGTTCGCGGTCGACGGGGCGCTGGTGGCGGACTTTCGCCGATTCCTGCAGACCCGGGACCTGACGGTGGACGGAGAGGCATTCCGGGACGGGGAGCGGTTCCTGCGCTACCGCCTGGAACGGGAGATCGCCCTCCAGGCATGGGGCGAGCGAGGGGAGTTCGAGCGTCTCATGGACGAGGACGTCCAGCTCCAGCGTGCCCTGGCGCTGCTGGACGGGGCGGCCTCGCCTGAAGCCCTCTTCCTCGCCG
>DASWKP010000083.1:0-1847 GCA_036396575.1 Longimicrobiales bacterium
GGCCCACGTCGGGGACTCGAGGGCGTACCACCTCCGCGACGGGCAACTCCGGCAGCTGTCGGTGGACCACTCCTTCGTGGCCGAGCTGGTGGCCATGGGCAAGATCACCGCCGAGGAGGCCCGCACCCACCAGAACCGGAACCTCCTCATGCAGGCCCTGGGGCTCGGTCGACCTCTGGACGTGGACCGACTGGCCATCGAACTGGTTCCCGGAGACCGTGTGCTCCTGTGCAGCGATGGACTCTATGACCTGGTGGCGGACCACGAGATCGAGGCTGCCATGGCAAGCGCGGACGATCCCGCGACCCTGTGCCACGAGCTGATCGCCCTTGCCAACGAGCGGGGCGGCTCGGACAACATCACGGTCATCTCCGCTCGGGTCGACGCATGACGTCTCCGGACCGGACCGGCCGCCTCGTCTTTCTGAGCGGGAGTCGCAAGGGTGAGGAGTTGGAGTTGGGGATCACCTCCGTCACGGTCGGGTCCGACCCGAACGTCCACGTGGTTCTGGCCGGCGACCGGGGGATCTCCCCCCGCCACTCCACCATCCGGTGCGAGAACGGGCACTGGATCGTGCGGGACCAGGGAAGCGCCACGGGGACGTACATCAACTTCCGCCGGGTCCACGAACAAGAGCTGAAGGACGGGGACGTGGTGGAGTTCAACCTGGGGGGTCCCCGGGCACGAATCAGCATTCCCCCGACCGGAGCGGCGGCGGCCGCTGGCGGCGATATCGCTCCGGAGCATGCCCCGGCTCCGGCGTCGACGGCGCCGGCGGGGGCAGGGGGGAGAAACCCGATCCTTCTGGCGGGAATCGCCGTGGTCGCGGTGGCCGGGGGGCTGTACGTCGCGTTCGGCGCGGGAGGCAGCGGGGGGGCGACGACGGCGTTGGACCCCGCCGAGGTCCTGGAGCAACAGGAGCGGGATTACCTCACGGGCCTTCTGGAGCTGCGAAGCGGGGTCCAGGAGAACCGGGCCGCCGCATCCGCGAGCGCGGACAGCATCAGGGCCAGAATCGAGGGGCTCGACGCGTCTACGGCCAGTTACGAGGCGATGGCGAGCCTGGCCCGCGACAAGGCGTCGTCCCTGGTGCTCCTCCAGGTGGGCTTCCTGTTGGACGGGGACTACATCTCCGGACCCACCGGCACCGGCTTTGCCGTGGGCGATGGGATGATCGTGACCAACGCCCACGTGGCGGAGCCCCACCTGTTCGCGCTCTCCAGCGAGGAGTCCGTCCTTGGATGCACGGTGGCTGCGCTGGCGGCGGCGGGCGATGCGGTTCAGACCGTCCTCTCCATCTGGCACGCCGGCGCCGCCCTGCATTACGGCAGCACGGGGGCCCTCGACCCGGCGTCAGCGAGCTGGAGCAGCCGTGACGAAGCCGTGGAGGTCGTGGCGCGGGGAACGGCGACCTCGTCCGATGAGGCGTTCCCTTGCGACGAGGAGGGCAGCGAGGTCCGTTCGGGCCTGACGGTAGAGAGGGCCCTCAGCGGCCCCGACAGCGATCTTGCCATCATCCGGGTGCGGGGGGCCAACCTGCCGGCCCTGGAGTTGGCTTCGGCGGCTCCACAGGAGGGAGACCCCGTGATCGCGCTCGGCTTTCCCCGGGGCCTCCTGCCCCAGGACAACGGTGAGGCCACCGCCGACATCAGCTTCGGGTTCGTCGGCCGGGTGACCGGCGTCCTCATGATTGACGACGAGCTTCTGCCCGGTGGCGAAGGAGGTCCCGTGCTGGATGCCGAGGGTCGGGTCGTGGGCGTCAGCACGGTGCCCTTCGGAAGCCGGATTCAGGCCATCCACGCCGAACACGTGCGGGCCCTCCTTCGTCAGGTCGGGTAGACACGCCC
>DASWKP010000084.1:0-1647 GCA_036396575.1 Longimicrobiales bacterium
GAGGGGGGCGACGAGGCGGAAGGCGCCGGCAAGCTCCTGGCCCAGGCCATGGGTGAGGGCGTCGCTCGCCTGGAAGCCCTGTGCGAAGGGGTCAAGGCGGGCGTGGACGTGGTGGTCCTGCCGGCCGAGGTGGCCCGGGTCTGGCTATCGGCGCCCCCCGCTCGCCTGGGGCCCGGGGAGTCCTTCAGGGTGGAGGTCACGCCCATGGACCGCCGGGGCGCCCCCCTCCAGCCCAAAGACATTTCGTGGGAGGCTTCCGATCCGTCCGTGCTCCGGCTCAACGCTGACGGTCGCTTCGAGGCCCGGGCGCCGGGCCGGACCCGCCTGACGGTCAACGTGGGCGGCAAGGTGGCGTCGGTGAACGTCACCGTCGGTGGGCTCCTGACGCCGGAGCAGATCGAGGAGGCGATGGGCGGCCAGGGCGGCGTGGTGGACCCGGCGCTGCCGGCGGAAGCCGCGCTGGACGAAGCGGTGGGGGGGGCGTTGGAGGGGGCGCCGGAGGCAGCGCCGGAAGGAGAGACACCCGCGGGGGAAGGGGAGGAGGGCGCGCCGACCGATTACGGCAGCACGTAGACCTGGACGGTGCTCGCGTTCTTGAGGCGTACCACGTCGGTGGGCAGGAGGTCGATAAGGGCCTTCAACAGGAGGTCCTCGCTTCCGCCCGCCAGGCGGAAGCGCGTCGTCTCCACCCGGACTTCGATCACCCCGGTCTCCACCCCGAAGGGCGACGTGCCGGCTGGCCATACGTCCCAGCTATAAGTGATGTCCTGCTGGGCGAAGTCGAAGCCCTCGGGCAGGCTGGAGACCATGGCCGCCGGGATCGATCCCGGAGCGCCCCCGGGCGCGGGCAGGGTTCCCGTGTCGCTCAGGACATCATGGGCGGCCACCCGGATCACGTTCACGTTCGCCACCACGTCCACCGCGTACGCCCGGATCACCGCTCCCTGGAGGCTGGGCAGGGCCAGCCCCGCCAGGATGGCCAGAACGGCCATGGCGATGAGAAGCTCAACCAGGCTGAAGCCCCGGCGGTCCGCCCGCCCGGTCGCGGCCACGTTCACCGCCGCACCGCCGGCACGCCGGCGGCCGTGGCCAGGGGCGCGATGTCGTCTCCCGAGCGGTAGAAGATCATGAGCTGGTCGGTCTCGGCCGTGACCTCGTACTCCTCTCCCCGGGCCCAGTAGCGGACGTCCCACTCCTCCATCCGCACCTCCTCGAGGTTGCGGGGCAGGCGGCCGTACGTCTTCTGGAACGATTCCACGGCCATCACCGCGGTCACGACGGCGAAGCTCATGTTCTCCAGCGACTCGGCGGAGTCCAGGATCTCCACGGGACGCGTGAGCACATACACGTCCCATACGGCCACCAGGACGACCGTGGCCAGGAGCAGCCGGACCATGCCCTGCCGGTCCAGGCGCCGGCCCCGTCGCGGCCGGCGCGCGGGGGACCCTTTTCCCGTGGCGGCGTCGTAGGCCTCGGCCACGAGGCGCTCCATCTCCCCGCGGTTCTCCTCGCCCGGAGCGGCCCGGCCGTCCTCGTCGCGCCCAGCGTCAGCGGTGAGCGTCATGGTGGAACCTGCACTCCAATGGATGCGTGGATCAAGGCCGCTCGCGCCCGTGGTCCCCGTCGCATGGTGAAGAGTCGCGGTTG
>DASWKP010000085.1:0-17537 GCA_036396575.1 Longimicrobiales bacterium
CCCAGCACGAACACCACCTCCCGCGACCGATACACGGCGCGCTCCTCCATCCAGCGGGCCAGCTCACGGGACCCGAGTGCCTTCCCCGCCCGGGTCAGCGCGACCACCTCTGCGCCTGCCGGGATCCGAGCCAGGAGCCGATCCCCTTCCACCCCGCGCACGGCCTCCGCGCCCTCACCCGACCCCCCGCTACCCGCGTCCACCTCCTCCGTCTCCAGCTTCCAGTAGTGGCCGGCCCGCTCCTCGTACCCCGCCACCGCCTCGGCCAGGGGCGGCCGTACCCGGCCCACCGCCAGCACCCGAACCTTCACGGCACCTCCGCGGTTCCCGGGAACGGCACCTCGGCGCTTCTGAGCCCAACAACGGTGTCCCGCAGGCAACGCTCGTTGTCCCGGAAGGGGTGGTCCACCGTGTAGTGAAGACCTCGGCTCTCCAGTCGCAGCCGCGCGCACGCGACGATGAGCTCTCCGGTCTGGAGGAGGTTGCGCAACTCGATGCGGTCCGGGGTCCACGTCCCCTCCTGCCAGCGCGCCTCGTTCTCCGCCGTCAGGGCCGCCAGGCGATGGGCCGCGTCCTCGAGTTGAGCGTCGCTTCGGACGATCCCGACCGACTCCCACATGAGGTCCCGGACCGTGGCCCGGTCCCGGGCGACGGCCGCGTCGTCCTCCACGGACGCCACGGTCCGGTTCATGGCGCTTTCCAGCGCCACACCCCCCGGTAGCCACTCGTTGCCGAAGGGCAGCGCCGGCCCCCGCAGAACCTCCTCCACGGCCCGGGAAGCGCGGTGGCTGAAGACCACGGCCTCGAGGAGGGAGTTGGACGCCAGGCGGTTGGCTCCGTGGACGCCCGTGCACGCCACCTCGCCCGCTGCGTAGAGGGAGGGAATCGAGGTCCGGGCGTACAGGTCGGTGCGCACGCCGCCGCACGCGTAGTGCGCCGCCGGCACCACCGGAATGCCCCGCGCGTGGCCGTCGATGCCCCGCTCCCCGAGGCCCTCCACGGTCGCCGGAAAGCGGGAGGCGAAGACGTCGGCGGGAATGGACGTCGGGTCCAGCACCACATGACGGTCTCCGGTCCGGCGGAGCTCGGCGTCGATGGCCCGCGCCACCACGTCCCGCGGCGCCAACGACCCCATGGGATGGGTCCCGTCCATGAAGGTCCGCCCATCCAGGGTCCTGAGCACGGCCCCCTCGCCCCGGACGGCCTCGGAGATCAGGAAGGCGGGGTCCTCGGTGGGATAGAGGGCCGTGGGGTGGAACTGGATGAACTCCATGTTGGCGACAAGGGCGCCGGCCCGGTAGGCCATGGCGCTCCCGTCTCCGGTAGCGATGGCGGGGTTGGTCGTGTGCCGATAGACGTGGCCGCACCCCCCTGATGCCAGGAACGTCACGCGGGCCCGCACGGTGACCAGCCGGCCCAGGTCGTGGTCAAGGGCCAGAACGCCCCGGCACACCGGCCGACGCGTCGTGGGATCGGGGCCCAACAGAAAGTCCACGGCCAGGTGATCCTCGAGAACGGTCAGGTTCGCCTCCGCCTCCACCGCCTCCAGGAGCGCGTTTTCGATGGTCCTGCCCGTATGGTCGCCCGAGTGCACGATCCGGCGCCGGGAATGGCCTCCCTCCCGTCCCAGGGAGAGTCGCCCGTCCTCCTCGTCGAAGCGGGTCCCCCAGCGGGCCAGCTCCCGGATGCGCTCCGGACCTTCGCGAACCAGGATCTCCACCACGTCCCGGTGGCACAGCCCCGCCCCCGCCACCAGCGTATCCTCCACGTGGAGGTCCGAGCTGTCGTCCTCGCCCAGCACCGCCGCGACGCCTCCCCGGGCGTAGTTGGTGTTGGCGTCGGCCCGTTCCTTCTTGGTCACCAGTAGCACGCTGCCGTGGCGGGCGGCCTTCAGGGCGAAGGTAAGCCCCGCGATGCCGCTGCCGATCACCAGGATGTCCACGTCGTGCTTCATGGCCTCGCGCCCTCCCTGCCCACTTGGGTAACACGCTCCAGCAGAGCCTCCGCGCCCGCCTCGAGCCTGACCCGCAGCCGCAGGACCCTGAGCTCGGGCAGGCTCTCGCGCAGCCCCTCCAGCTTGACCGCGTCCTTCTCCGTGACCACCACGGTGCGCCCGCCGGCCCGCTCCCGGATCGCGCGCACGTCCTTCCGGTCGTAGGGGTGGTGATCCGGAAAGGGCATCAGCTCCGGCTGGGAGCCCGTGAGGCTCTCCACGAGACGAGCGAAGCCCTCCGGATGGGCCACCGATGCCACCGCCAGGAGCGGGCCACCGGGCGGGTCCACGTCGGCTCCCGCCCCGTCGCTCCAGCCTCCGGGCTCCAGTCGCATACGGGCGACCCGCGCTTCCGGCGCCGCCGCCTGGGCGATGGCTTCCACCCGCCGGGCGCTTTCCTCACCCGCCACCTTGCGGGTTATCAGCACCACGTCCGCTCGGGACAGGGCGCCCAACGGCTCCCTGAAGGGCCCTCGGGGCAGAAGGCGTCCGGGCAGAGGCTCCTCGGCGGCCAGAAGGACGATGTCCAGCGTCCGGGCCAGGCGGCGGTGCTGGAAGCCGTCGTCCAGCACGGCCACGGTGGCGCCGTCCCGCGCCGCCGAACGGACCGCCAGCACCCGGTCCGGATGGGCCCGGACGAGCACGTCCGGATTCCAGCGCTTGTGCAGGGCAAGCTCGTCCTGGCCGTATCCTCGGGACACCACGGCCGGCCGGGCGCCTTCATCGGCCAACGTCCTGGCCACCCATGCGGCCACCGGGGTCTTGCCCGTCCCACCCACCGTGAGGTTGCCCACCGAAATCACGGGAATGGTCGCCTGGCGCGCCGTGAGAACCCCCCTGTCGTAAGCCTCGTTCCGGAGGGCGACCCCGGCCCTGAAGGCGGCCTCCAGCGGCCAGGTCGCTCCGTGGAGGACGCGGCCCGGGCGGCCCAGGTCGCCAGCCCACCAGGAACGGACGCGCGCCTCCAGGACCGAGGTCAAGCGCCCTCTCCGCGAGCGCGTCCGCGCTCCGCCGCGCGCTGGCGCGCCCTCTCGCTCAGGGTGTTGAGCACGTCCTCCAGCTCTCCGGCGCGGCGCTCCAGCTCGGCGGCCCCGGCCTCGCGCTCGATCCAGTGGGGCTCGCCATACTCAAGGGTCACGCGGGCCAGCGGCCGGGGCACCATGAACCGGTCCCAGGAGTCGAAGTGCCAGGCCCGGCTGGCCCCCGCCGCCACGGGCACGATGGGAGACCCGGTGACCTGGGCCGCCACCAGGGCGCCGATCTTGAACTTCCGGGCCGGGCCCTGCGGGCCGTCGGGGGTCACCGCCAGGTCCCGCCCGGCCCGGGCGGCCCGGATCAGCCCCTTGAGGCCCTTGGTGCCTCCCCGGGTGCTGGAGCCTCGCACGGCTTCGAAGCCGTGACGCACCAGGACGCGGGTCAGGTACTCCCCGTCCGTGTGCTCGCTCACCAGGGCGGCCACGCCCTCACGCCGGTGGTAGTGGACGAGAGGCAGGAGGTGACCGTGCCACAAGACGAAGACGACGGGCGTTCCCTCGCGACGAAATCGGAGGTAGTTGTCCTCACCGTCCCGCCGCGCCCGGATGGTGGTGAAGAGGGCCCCCACCAGGCCCTGGCCGAGGACCCCCGCCGCGCGGAAGCGAAGCTCGTCCATCACCGGTCCGCCGGGTCCGGGACGGCCGATCCGCGTCCCAGAAGCTCCACGGCCAGATCGGCGACCCGCCCGGCGGCACCCGGGGTTCCCAGCCGCTCGCGCACCGTCCGGAGGCGCAGTACCATCGCGCGGCGCTCGTCGCCGCCCTCGTCCAGGAGAGGGGCCAGGGCAGCCGCCAGGCCCTCCGGCGTGGCGTCACCCTGGAGGAGCTCAGGCACGATGCGTTCGCCCGCCACGAGGTTCGCCAGAGCCACGTGGTCCACCCTCACCAGGCGACGGGCCAGGGCGAAGGTCAGGGGGTGGGTCCGGTAGACCGTGACGAAGGGCGTCTCCTCGAGGGCCGTCTCCAGGGTGCCGGTCCCCGACTTGACCAGCGCCGCCGTGGCGTGCCTCAGAAGCGCCCGCGTTCCGGTGGTGACGGTCAGTCCGGTGGCCTCCAGGCGGGCGATCGGCACCGAAGGCGCCGCCGCCAGCACCGGCTGTACGTCGGGACTCCGCTGGCGAACCCGGGACGCCGCGGCCACGAACAGCTCCAGGTGCCGGTCCAGCTCCTGACGCCGGGATCCGGGCAGCAGCGCCAGGACCGGCCGGGCGGCGTCCAGGCCGTGAGCCCGGCAGAAGTCCTCCCGCCCGGGCACCCCCTCATCCCGTTCCAGGAGAGGGTGCCCCACGAAGGTGGCCCGCCCCCCTTCCCGCAGGAAGATCTCTTCCTCGAAGGGGAGGATCACCGCCACATGATCCGCGTGCCGGGCCAGACGGGCCGCTCGGCGCGGCTTCCACGCCCACACCTGGGGCGCGATGTAGTAAAGCACCGGGATGCCCCCAGCGTGGGCGCGGCGCGCCATGCGCAGGTTGAAGCCCGGATAGTCCACCGGGAGGACCAGGTCCACCGCGCCGGAATCCAGGATGCGCGCGAGGCGCCGCTCCAGCCGCCAGAAGAAGGGGAGGTGGGCCAACACCTCCACGAAGCCCATCACCGCCAGATCCTCGAGGCCCGCCACGAGCTCCACGCCCTCCGAGGCCATGCGAGGTCCGCCGAGTCCCAACAGCCTGAGGCCGGGAAGCCGGCGATTGAGCGCGCGGGCTACCTCGGCCCCGTGGGCATCTCCCGACGCCTCCCCCGCCAGCATCAGGACCGAAGGTCGGTCAGGACCGGACTCGGGCGGGGGCACGGTCAGAAGCGTGTGCTCAGATACCAGATCAGGAGAACCACCGCCACCAGAAGGCCGGTCAGCCGGTGCGGGCTCCAGCCCTTCCTGTGGTCGATCCAGCGCTTCTTCCGGTTACGCCGGACGCGAATCAGCGACATGGCTCTTGATTCGCTCCTCGATGGACAGCGTGACGGCCAGGGCATCCCTTCCCTCCCGCCCTGTCACCGCCGGGGGGCCGTTGCCCAGGATGGCCTCCCGGAAGTTCTCCAACTCCTTGCGGAGAGGCTCCGCCCCCTCCCCGATCAGGGGGATCCTCTCCACGATATCGCCGAGCCCGGTGATTCTCGGCGCTCCCTCCCCCGATGGGAGCCCCGGGATGCCGGTCGACGCTCCCGCCAGCGCCGGAAGCGCCGTCTTCAACCGCAGGAACTCGCCCGTGCCGTCCGCGAGGTTCAAGCTCAGGTACCCCGATGGCTGGAAGATCCGCAGCTTGCGCATGCGTTCGGTAGAGATCCGGCTCGCCGTGAGGTTGGCCACGGCGCCGCCCTCGAAGGTCAGGCGGGCGCTCGCGATGTCCACGCTGGGCGTCAGGACCGGAACGCCGGAGGCCGCGATCTCCACGATGGGGGTACCCACCAGGCTCTGGACCAGGTCCACGTCGTGGATCATGAGGTCCAGGACGACGGCCACGTCGGTGCTCCTGGGGGTGAAAGGCGCCATGCGGTGGGACTCCACGAACAGCGGCCGGTCCAGGAACGGCTCCGCCGCGAGGATCGCCGAGTTGAACCGCTCCACGTGTCCGATCTGCACCACCGTCCCCCGCCCGTCCGCGGCGGCGAGGATCCGGTCGGCCGCCTGGATGGACGGTGCCATCGGCTTCTCCACCAGGACGTGGATGCCCCTGTCGATGGCCTGGACCGCCACCTCTTCATGCGCCGTGGTGGGCACCGCCACCACCACCGCGTCCGCCCGGTCGAGCAACTCGTCCAGGCTGCGGCACGCATGGACCCCCAACTCGGCGCTCACCTCCCTCGACCGCTCCGGTCGGATGTCGAAGATCCCGACCATCTCGACCCCGGGAAGGTCCCTCAGGATGCGGGCGTGATGGAAGCCGAGGCTTCCCACCCCCACGACACCCATGCGTGGCTTCATGCGCCCGTGATCCCGCGCTCCGAGTCCCGGACGAACTGGAGGAAGTAGCGCACCTCGGGAATCTGTTCCACCTCGGCTTCGGCCTTGGCGATCCCCTGGGACACGTTGAGCCCCGACCGGAAGAGGGCTCGGTACGTCTGCTTGAGGGCCCGCCGCACCTCGGCGGAGAAGCCCCTCCTCTCCAGCCCGACGCTGTTCAGGCCGTAGACCCTGGGCTGGGGGTTGCCCACGACCCGACAATAGGGAGGGACGTCCTGGGGGATCCTGGAAGAGCCGCCGACGAAGGCGTGGGCGCCAACGCGCACGAACTGGTGGAGGGCCACGAGCCCGCTGATGATCGCCCAGTCCTCGATGAGGACGTGTCCGGCCATCTGCGTGGCGTTGGAGATGATGACGTGATTGCCCAGCTCGCAGTCGTGGGCGACGTGGGTGTAGGCCATGAGGAGGCAGTCGCTGCCCACCACGGTGCGTCCCGAGGCGGCGGTCCCCCGATTGAGCATGGCGTACTCCCGGATCACCGTCCGGTCCCCGATCTCCAGGCGCGTGGCTTCACCCTTGAACTTGAGATCCTGCGGCTCCGTGCCAAGGACCGCCCCGTTCCCGACGAAGCAACCCTCCCCCAGCGTCGTGTCCCGCTCGATGAGCACGTGGGGACCGATCTCCGTGCCCGCCCCGATGACGGAGCCCGGTCCGATGATGGAGAACGCGCCGACCGTCACTCCAGGGCCGATGTCCGCGTCGCCGTCCACGATGGCCGTGGGGTGGACCCGCGCTCCGACCCTTTCGCCCGCACCGATCGTGGTATCACTCATCCTTCGTCCGTTCCGCGCTCGACGATGCGCGCCGTGAGTTCGGCTTCCGCCACGACCTTTCCGTCCACGGTGCCCACGCCCCTCATCCTGCAGACGTGGCGCCGGAACTGAAGCATCTCCAGCTCGAATACGAGCTGATCCCCGGGGGTCACGGGGCGCCGCCACTTCACGTTGTTGAGCGACATGAAGTAGACGACGTACTTCTGGGGATCCTCCACCGCGTCCATGAGGAGCAGGCCGCCCACCTGGGCCATGGACTCGATGATGAGCACCCCGGGCATGATGGGGTGGCCGGGGTAGTGTCCCTGAAAGAACGGCTCGTTGATGGTGACGTTCTTGATGCCGACGATGCGCTTGCCGGACTCGAACTCCACGATCCGGTCGACCAGGAGCATCGGAAAGCGGTGCGGCAGGTACTCCATGATCTTGGCGGCGTCGATGATCGCTGTGCCGTCCCCGCGGCGCGCGGCCGCGACCAGAGCCCGCGCCAGAGCGATGTTGCCTCTGTGGCTTGGTTTCTCCGCCACCACGTGCCCGTCGATGCGGGCCCCGAGCAGTGCCAGGTCTCCCACGATGTCTCCGACCTTGTGCCGAAGGAACTCGTCCGGGAACCGCAGCCCCTCGTTCATCACGCCCGTGTCGTCGAGGACGATGGTGTTCTCCAGAGAGGATCCCTGGGCCAACCCGCGCTTGCGGAGTTGGTCCGCGTCGGCTCGGAATCCGAAGGTCCGCGCCGGGGCGATGTGGTCCTTGAACGCCTGGCCCTCGACCTCGAAGGAGCCGAACTGCCGTCCGATCGCCGGATGGTTGAAGGCGATGGTGGCGGTGACGCGTAGGCCATCGCCGGGCAGGGCAACGTAGCTTTCGCCACCCCCCTCCCGGACCGTCACGGTGTCCTTCACTTCGATCATCCGGGCCGGCAGATCCTGCTGGGTGAGTCCCGCGTCGCAGAAGGCCAGGAGATAGTCGTTGAAGGAACCGTCCCGGATGGGTGGCTCGCGGCCGGACAGCTCCAGGATGGCGTTGTCCACTCCGCAGGCGAACAACGCGGCCATGACGTGCTCCACCGTCAGGACGCGAGCCTCGCCCTCGCCGAGGCTGGTGCCCAGCTCGGTGCCGACGACGTGATCCAGGTCGGCGGGGATCTCGGGCGCCCCCTCCAGGTCCATCCTCCGGAATCGGATGCCATATCCGGGCTCGGCCGGACGAACCGTCAGGGTCGCCGGCTCACCAGAGTGGACTCCGGTCCCCTCGAGGGTGGTCGCGCGGGCGATGGTGTGCTGGAGGCTGCGGTCCATTCAGATGGCTGGTAATGGGATAGGACCTGTCAATGTAACCATTCGCGAACCTCGTTTCTAACGCTCCCCCTCCGCCTCGCTCACGCCCCGCTCGAGGTCCCTCACGCGACGGCCGAGGTTGCGCTCACGGAACAGAGAAGCGTATGCCCGCAGGAATGTCTTGAGATCCCGTGCGGGCGTACCCATGACGGTCTCGCCGTCGGCCAGGTTCCCGGCCACTCCGGACTGGCCCGCGACACGGACCCCGTTTCCGATTCTCAGGTGTCCGGCCAGACCCGCCTGCCCACCCATCATGACGCCGGCGCCGATTGTCACCGAGCCCGAGATCCCGGATTGGGCCGCGAGGGCGCAGCCCGGTCCCAAGCGGACGTTGTGGCCGACGTGCACGAGGTTGTCCAGCTTGGTCCCCGCTCCCACCCGGGTTTCCCCGATGGAGCCCCGGTCGATGCACGTGCCCGCCCCGATCTCCACGTCGTCCTCCACGACGCAACGGCCTACCTGGGGCACCTTCACGAGGGCGCCGTCCACCACGGCGTATCCGAAGCCGTCCGATCCGAGTCGGACTCCGGCGTGGACGATGACCCGGCGCCCAATCAGGGTACGCGGGTAGAGGACGACGTGGGGGTGCAGGACGGTCCCCTCGCCCACACGACTGTCGCGGCCGAGCACGGCGTGGGCGCCCACGGTGCAGCGGTCTCCCACAGAGACGCCGTCCTCGATCACGGCGTAGGGTCCCACCACCACGTCCACCCCCATCTCGACGCCTCGCCCGAGCACCGCCGTGGGATGCACGCCGGGTTCCGGCGCCGGGCGCGGGTAAAGGCGATGCAGGAGCGGCACGAGGGCCGCGTGGGCGTCGGGCACCGCGACGCAGCTCCTGTCGCCGGGCACGGCGTCCACGAGGTCGTCCGACACGAGTAGCGCCCCGGCACCGCTCTCGGGCAAACGGCCCAGGTAGCGGCGGTCCGCGAGCAGGCCAAGGTCGGTGGGGCCCGCCTCCTCCAGCGGCGCTACCCCTCGAACCTCCAGCGTCTCGTCGCCACGAACGCGGCCACCGACGAGGTCGGCCACCGCGGACAGCGTGAGTCTCGGATCGTTCACGTGATCACCTCGCCATCGGAGGCCAAAAGAAACGGGCCCACGCCCCTCCGGAGCGAAGGAGCCGTGGGCCCGGTCGAGCGGGAACCGGAGGTCCCTGAAAGTCCTGTCAGCGGGAACCGCCGGAGCCGATGGTGTCACCCGCCTGCGCCTGGAGCCGTCGCACCACCTCCTCGGTGAGGTCGAGCGCCGGGTCCGCGGCGATGATGGCACCGGCGGCCACATCGAAGATCACCGCGTAGGCGCCCTCGGAGCGGATCCGCTCAATCACCTCGTTGATGCGCAACATGATGGGCTGCATCAGCTCTGTTTCCCGAGCGCTGGCTTGCTGACTGATCTCTGACTGGGCCTGCTGGACCTCCTGCTGCTTGGTCAGGATCGCCTGCTCCCGCTGCTGCTTGGTGGCGGGGGCCATGGTCAACTGCTGCTGCTCGTACTGCTGAATCATCTGATCGAGTTCCTGGACTTGAGCCTGGACCTGAGCCTGAAAGGTCTGCATGTCCTGCTGGAACTGGCTTTCGGCCTGCTGATAACCCGGCGCCTGCGGGACGATGGCCTGGGAGTTGATATACCCGATCCGGGGCGGCGCCTGTCCCTGGACGCATTGCGGAGCGGCCAGAAGAAGGAGCCCGGCGGCCATCAAGGTCAGTCGGTGCATGATGAACTCTCCAGACACGTTGGTTTATTCGGACGCCGGCAGGTATCGAACACCCGCCGTCAGAATCCCGGGCCCATCTTGAAGTGGAACTGCCATCCTGGCACGGTCTTGTCGAAGCCGTACGCGTAGTCGATCCCGATCGGGCCGAAAGGCGTGACGAGCTGAAGGCCGACACCCGCCGATCTGAACAGGCGAGCCGGAGCGATCTCCTGAGGATCGCCCCAGACGTTGCCGGCGTCGAAGAAGGTCGACAACTGGAGGTTGTTGTTCAGGATGATGGAGTAGTCGGCCGTAAGCGCCAGGAACGACTGGCCCAGACGGTTGATGTCCGTGATCGAGCCGCTACGCTCCGGAAAGTAGCCGAACGGCGTGATGGACGTCTCGTCGTAGCCTCGGAGTTGCTCTCCGAAGTTCACCCCGCCCATCCAGAACTGGTCGAAGGGAAAGCGGGTAGCGTCACCGAAGATGGCCCCCGACCGCACCGCGACCCCCATGGAGAACAGAATGGTCGGCACCCCGTTGTCCGTGCCGCCCACGTCCCCGACCGGGACCCGCCAGCGACCCTCGGCCGTGAGCTTCTGGAAGTCGCCGCTCCCGCCCAGGATCCCCCCGTTCAGCTCGAGGTTCACGCTCTGGCGCGAACCCGCCGTGGGAAAGATCGGATGGTTGAGAGTCGACCTGGTGAGCCCCAGCGAGACCTGGCTCTGGGTTCCGGGAGCCTGGCCGAAGAGCGACGTATCCGCCTCGCCCTGGCGAAGCGTGTACTTGGTCTTCGAGATGCCGTAACCCGCGAAGAAGCGGGTCCGGAACCAGCCGGGGATCGGAAAGCCGAAGCGCACGTCCGTCCCGAGCCGCTGGCGGCGACCGCTCTGGAACTGGAAGAAGCGGTCCCGGGAATTGAACAGCGACATGGTCCCGCTGATCCGGCTCCGGAACAGCGCCGGGTCGGAGAAGGTCAGCGTCAGGCTGTTGAGAAAGCGTCCGAAGTCCCAGCGAAAGTGCCCTCCCTTGGCCTGGCCGAAGAGGTTGGGCTGGTCGTAGCCGATGAAGCCAGACAGCCCGACGCCCCCGCCGACCGAGGTTCCGAAGTTCACCGCTCCGGTCGGCCGCTCCACCACATGGAACGTGATGTCCACCTCCCCGGTCTCGGGGTTGGGGAGGATGTCAGGCGCTGGAAGAGGCTGTTCGAAGAAGCCCAGGGACTGGATGCTCTGATAGCTCTGGAGGATGTCCTGCATGCTGTACGTCTGTCCGGGCAGAAGCAGGATCTTGTCCCGGATCACCCATTCATGGGTGTAGTCGTTGCCTTCGATGATGATTCGGTTGATGAAGGCCGGGGACCCCTCCTCGACCCGCACGGATACCGACACCGTGTGGGGCTCACCCTCGCTGATGGGGGGGCTCTTCTCGATGGTCGACCCCACGTCGGCGAAAATGTAGCCGCGGTTGCTGTAGAGCTGTCTGATCTCGTCGACGGCAGCGTCGAAGGCGGGCTGATCGAAGACCTGACCGAGCTGCTCCCGTTCCTGGACCTCCTCTCCCCCTCTCAGCCCCAGGCTCTGGAGGAGTCCGCCCCGATCGGGACGGAAGTACGGCTCCAGTTCCTCATCCCCGACCACGTCGTTCCCGTCGATGGAGAACCGTTGGATGCGGTACTGGGGACCCTCGGAGACCTCGATCTCCACCCTGGCCTTCCCGGTGTTGGGATCCACGACCAGGGAGTCCGCCAGGATCTGGAAGTCCAGGTAGCCTCGGGAGGAATAGAGGCGGGGGATGTTCTGGAGGATGTCGACCTCGTACCCGTCGTCATCGTACGAGCCCGACTTGAACCACCAGAAGCCTTCCGGGCGGGTGGTCATCGCGGACACGATGTCCTCTCCGGAGATCGCCTCGTTGCCCCGAACCACGACCTGCGAGACGGCCACTCGGTTGCCCTCGTCCACCTCCAGGATGACGTCCACGACGTTGTCCAGACCCTCCACGGGCTCGACCCTGTCCTGGATCCGGGCGAAGGGGATCCCCTCGGACGCCAGTTGCCGCCGAATCATGGCCGTGGCCATGATCACCTGGTGCTCGGCGAAGGGCGCTCCTGCGCCAAGGCCCGCTGAGTCCCGCACCTGGCCCGGGTCGCCATGCTCCAGACCCTGGATGACCGTCCTCCGGATCAGGGGGCGTTCCACCAGCTCCAGGACGAGAAGGACTGGCTCGCCCGGTCCCCCCAACGCCCGCACCGTCAGGTCCCGGTACTGACCGATGGCCCAGATGGCCTTGGCGGCCTCCTGGAGCTGCTGCCTCGTCACGAGGTCCCCCGCCTGGAAGCCCAGGGTGACGAGGACCGCATCCCGGGTCGTGCGCACCGCGCCGCGGACGTCGATGGAATCGATGCGGACCTGTCCAGGAAGCTCCTGACCGGCCAGTGGCCCCGCCCCCATTCCGAGAGCCGGCACGAGGGTCGTCAGGGCCATCAGGGCCACCACCCCCGGGCCGACCCTCCCCGCTGTCACGCTCGACGCCACGTCCCCGCCTCCCATCACGTCTTGGTCGCCGACCCCGCCCGAAGGGAAAGGCCGCCTCCGTCTTCTTCCACGCCCACCTCGATCTCGTCGCCGGGGGAGAACTCGGCCACGAGGATCTTCTCCGAGAGAGGGTCTTCCAGGTACCTCTGGATGGCTCTGCGCAGTGGACGGGCACCGAACCGCTCGTCGTAGCCCTTCTCCACCAGGAACTCCACGGCCTCGCCCGTGAGGCTCAGGGTCATCTCCTCCTCGGACAGGCGGCGCTTCACGTCGCCCAGGAGGATGTGCACGATCTGGCCGATCTCCTCCCGGGTGAGGGAGTGGAAGACGATGATGTCGTCCACCCGGTTGAGGAATTCGGGATTGAAGGCCCGCTCGATCTCCTCCCGCACCTTGTCCTTCATGATCTCGTAGGAGCTCTGGGAGTCCCCGGTGTGGAAGCCCAGCCCCGGGCCCTTGCTGATGTCCCGGGCCCCGAGGTTCGAGGTCATGATGAGCACGGTGTTCTTGAAGTCGATGACCCGCCCGTAGTTGTCGGTCAGGTGACCCTCGTCCAGGACCTGGAGGAGGATGTTGAACACGTCCGGGTGGGCCTTTTCGATCTCGTCCAGAAGCACAACCGAGTAGGGCCGGCGGCGCACGGCCTTGGTCAGCGCGCCCGAGTCCTCGTAGCCGACGTAACCGGGAGGGGCTCCGATCAGGCGGGACACGGAGAACTTCTCCATGTACTCGCTCATGTCCACCCGGATCAGGGCCTCGCGGTCCGCGAACAGGAACTGGGCCAGCGCCCGCGCCAGCTCGGTCTTTCCCACGCCGGTAGGCCCGGAGAAGATGAACGAGCCGATGGGCCGGTTGGGATCCTTGAGGCCCGCGCGGCTCCGGCGGATCGCCCGGCTGATGGCGGCGATGGCGTCGTCCTGCCCCACGACGCGCTCGTGAAGCTCGCCCTCCATATGGACCAGCCGTTCGGTCTCGGCCTGCTGGATGCGGGTCACGGGGATTCCGGTCCAGCGGCTCACGATGAAGGCCACTTCCTCGGTGGTGATTTCGGGACGGTGACTCTTGCGCTCCTCCTCCCACTCCTCCTGTTCCACCTTGATGCGCTGGAGCAGCTCCCGCTCCTGGTCACGGAGCTCGGCGGCGCGTTCGAAGTCCTGGTCCTTGATGGCCTCTTCCTTCTTCTCGGCGATCGCCGACAGCTCGTCCTTGAGCTCCTCGACCTCGGGCGGGGGCACCTGGGACGCGATGCGCGCGCGGGCCCCGGCCTCGTCGATGACGTCGATGGCCTTGTCGGGAAGGAAGCGGTCCGTGATGTAGCGGTCGCTCAGCTTGGCCGCCTGCACCAGGGAGTCGTCGGGGATGACCACCTTGTGATGGTCCTCGTAGTGGCCCCGAAGGCCCCTGAGGATATCGACGGTCTCGTCCACCGCCGGAGGATCGACGATGACCGGCTGGAAGCGCCGTTCCAGGGCGCCGTCCTTCTCGATGTACTTGCGGTACTCGTTCAGGGTGCTGGCGCCGATGCACTGGAGTTCGCCGCGGGCGAGCGCCGGCTTGAGCATGTTGGAAGCGTCGATCGCCCCCTCGGCCGCTCCGGCCCCCACCAGGGTGTGGAGCTCGTCGATGAACAGGATGACGGTCTGGGTCTGCTGGATCTCGTTCATCACCGCCTTGAGGCGCTCCTCGAACTGCCCCCGGTACTTGGTGCCGGCGATGACCGCCGCCATGTCCAGGGCCAGCACCCGATGCGCCTTCAGCGCCTCGGTCACCTCACCTCGGGAGATGAGCTGGGCCAGACCCTCCACGATGGCGGTCTTGCCGACGCCCGGCTCGCCGATGAGGACCGGGTTGTTCTTCTTGCGACGGCACAGAATCTCGACCACCCGCTCGATCTCCTGGACCCGACCGATGGTAGGGTCGAGCTTGCCCTGACGCGCAAGCTCCGTCAGATCCCGGCAGAAGTGGTCGAGCGCGGGCGTCTTCGACTTCTTGTCGCCCTTTCCCGAGGCCGCGGACGAGGCCTGCGATCCGGCGCCGATGCCCGCTGGCTCGGCGGGGCTCACGTCGGAGCCCAGGACCTTGAGGGTCTCGGCGCGAGCCCCCTCCAGGGTCACGCCGAGGCCGTTCAGGACCGTGGCCGCGATGCCCTTCTCCTCCCGGAGGAGCCCCAGAAGAAGGTGCTCGGTGCCGACATAGGAGTGGTTGAACTCCCGCGCCTCCGCCATGGCGAACTCGAGGACCTTCTTCGCCCGAGACGTATAGGGAAGCTCGCCCAGGGCGATGGTGGCCTTGCCCTTCCGGACGGACTCCTCCACCTGCTCGTGGATCTGGTCCAGGTCGACCGCCAGGTTCGTGAGTACGGCCGCGGCCACGCCCTCGCCCTCCCGGATGAGGCCCAGGAGGATGTGCTCCGTCCCCACGTAGTCATGCTGGAGCCGGATCGCTTCCTCCCTGGCCATGGCCAGGACCTTCCGCACTCGGTCGGTGAAGTTGTAGTTCATCGCTCGTCTCGGGCGACCCCTGGTCGCTCAGGTGGATTGCAGATCCGTCGGTTCGCCTCCGGTCCCCTGCTCGCCGGAGCTCGAGATCCCTTCTGTGGCCAGTATTCGCCGTACATACGCGGCACGATGCGCGTCACTTTCGGCCGGTGGGAGGTCCCGTCCCGCAGCCTGTTCGAGGTGAGCGGACTGCGTGAAGATCATGAGCTTGTTGAGGGTGTATACACGGAGGTCCGGAAGCAGTTTCAGGCTGACCCCCAGTCGTACCCCGCTGAGGAGGTTCATCAGCTCCTCGAAGGACAGGGAGCGGGCGTAGCGAAGGAGTCCATACGCCCTCCAGATCTTGTCCTCGGTGACCTGACGGGCGTCCCGCAGCAGTACCTGGCGCGCGTGGGCCTCGTACTGAATGACCTGGCGGACCACCTTGTCCAGGTGGTCGACCAGGTCCTCTTCCGTCTTCCCGAGCGTCGTCTGGTTGGACACCTGGAAGAAGTTCCCCACCACCTCGGAGCCTTCACCGTAGAGCCCGCGGAACGTGAGCCCCACCTGGCTCAGCCCGTGGAGCACCTTGGTGATCTCCTTGGTGAGCACCAGACCCGGCAGGTGCATCAGCACGCTCGCCCGCAGGCCCGTGCCCACGTTGGTGGGGCAACTCGTCAGGAAGCCGAACTCGTGGTGGAAAGCGTAGGGCAGCTCCCGGCCGAGATCCTCGTCCAGCCGGTCCACCAGGCTCCAGGCGCGCTGGAGGTGCAGCCCCGAAAGGAGGCTCTGGAGCCGGAGGTGGTCCTCCTCGTTGACCATGATGCTGAGGGGTTCGCCGGCCGAAAGCACCACGGCGGTGCCCCGGGCGGGCCCCCCGGCGGCCTCCCCCAGGAGGTCCCTGGAAACGACGCGTCGTTCCAGGAGGATTCTCCGGCTCCGCGAGTCCATGGAGGGAAGATCGACGAACGTGGAGGGTTCCAGGACATCGAGCTTCGGCAACGTGGTCCGCATGCGCCCGATGATCGCCTCCCGATCGTTGACCCGGGCCCTGGGGCCGAACGCGTGGCCCTGGAGATTCCGTGCCAGGCGCACCCGCGTGGACAGGACGATGTCCGAGTGAGCCCCGCTCGCGTCGAGCCAGTCCAGGCCGAAGTCCGGCAGTGCGGTCAGGTCTTGCATGCGCTCCGGGGGGGCGGGCGGGGGGAGTGCCTCAATGCGTGGGCTCCAGGGCACGGATCTGATCCCTGAGATGAGCTGCCCTCTCGAAGTCCTCGGACGCCACGGCCCGTTCGAGCTTCCGGCGCAATCCGAGGAGGCGGCTCTCCCTTTCGGTGGCGGTGGGATCGGGCGAGAGGTACACCTTTCCGACGTGGTGAGTGCCGCCGTGGATCCGGCGCAGGAGACTTCGCAGGTGGGTCTCGAAGGTGGCGTAACAGTGCGGGCACCCCAGACGCCCCGTCTCCCGGAAATCCGAGAACGTCAGGCCACAGAACGGGCATGCCTCGTCCTGACTCGTCGCGGGCTCGTGCTCGCCGCCCATCTGGGCCAGGAAGTCCGTGAGCGGGAACGAGGCCGAGGTTTCGCCGGTCTCCAACCCCTTGGCGGCGGCACACTGCTCGCAGAGATGACAGTTGGTCATCTCGTTGTTCACGATCTGCGTCAGGTGGATGACCGCGTCGCCGGAGCCGCACTGGTCGCACGTCATGTCGTCCTGAGAACCCCCTCCTCCAGCAGAAGGATCCGGTCGGCTCGCTCGGCAAGCGCCATGTCGTGCGTGACCAGCACCATGGACACGCGCCGTTCGTCGCGGATCTCGAAGAGGACCTCGTGAAGCCGCTCGCTCGTGTGATCGTCCAGATTCCCCGAAGGCTCGTCCGCCAGGAGGACCAGCGGCTCGTTGGCCAGGGCGCGAGCCACGGCCACCCGCTGTTGCTCCCCCCCTGAAAGCTGGGCGGGCTTGTGGGTCAGGCGCTCCCCCAACCCGACCGAAACCAGCAGCGTCCGAGCCCGCGCCTCGGCCTCCGCCAGCTCCGCTCCGCCGATGAGTCGTGGCATCATGACGTTCTCCAGCGCCGTGAACTCCCGGAGCAGGTGGTGAAACTGGAACACGAAGCCGATCGAGCGGTTGCGCAGCGCGGCCAGGGCCTCGTGCGACAGACCCGATACGGGGCGCCCACCCAGGAGCACCTCGCCGGACGAGGGCCGATCCAGGGCCCCGAGGAGGTGCAGGAGCGTGGACTTGCCCGCCCCGCTGGCCCCGATGACCGCCACCGTTTCCCCGGGGGCGACGCACAGGTCTACCCCCTCCAGGACATGGAGTTCATCGCCGTGAACAGAGGGAAAGCTCTTGCGGAGCCGCCGGCTCTCCAGGGGCGGCGGGGGGCTCTCCCCACCCTCCGTCCGCACCGTGCCGGCGGTCTCCATCGACGGCCTCCCGCTCGGTTCAGTCATGGCGGATGGCCTCCACGGGCTCCAAGCCCGCGGCCTGCAGAGACGGGTAGATGGTGGCGGCGAGCGCCACCGCCACCGAAGCGACGACGATGACGGCAACGTCCAGGAACCGGAGCTCCACGGGGAGCCGGTCCAGGAAGTAGACCTCGGGTGGGATCCGGATGATGTCGAAAGTGTCGATCGCCCAACACACGACGACGCCCAACGCCGTGCCCACCGCCGTACCCACGATGCCGATCCAGGCCCCCTGAAGCATGAAGACCCCGAGGATGGACCT
>DASWKP010000086.1:0-7091 GCA_036396575.1 Longimicrobiales bacterium
AAGGGGGACACCGCCAACGTCCTGAACGAGTGGTTGGACGCCCGCCTCATCGAGACCATCGCCTTCGACCGGCCCACGGAGGTGGAGCTCGAGCGCCCGCCGCTCTGGCGCTTCTGGCGCGACCTGCCCCGCGGGGGGCGCATGGCCATCTATCTCTCGGCGTGGTATTCCAGGCCGTTCCTCATGCGGGTCCACGGCGACCTGAGGGAGGCCGAGTACCAGCAGAAGCTGGACGAGATCGTCGCCATGGAGCAGACCTTCGTGGACGACGGGGCGGTCATCCTCAAGTTCTGGATGCACCTGGGCAAGCAGCAGCAGAAGGCGAGTTTCGAGCGTCTGGAGGCCGACCCGCTGTGGAGCTGGCGGGTGACCGAGCGGGACTGGCGTCACTGGGAGATGTACGACCAGTTCGAGAAGGCCGCCGAGTTCCTCATTGTGCGCACGAGCTCCGGAGCGGCGCCCTGGAAGATCGTGGAGGGCGCCGACAAGAACTTCCGGGAGCTGGAGGTCGCGGAGCACGTGCTGGCGGGCATGCGCCGGGCCGTCCAGGAGGCCGCGGCGCGGAAAGCCCGGCCCAAAGCGAAGGCCCCGGCGCCGGCGGGAGAGGCCGGCGCGGGCGAGCGGGTCACCATCCTATCCAGGGTGGACATGGACCTGAAGGTCGCCAAGGACGACTACAACGAGCGCCTGCCGCAGCTCCAGGGGCGTCTGAATCGCCTCTACCGCCATGCCAAGAAGCAAGGCAACAGCACCGTCATCGCCCTGGAGGGGTGGGACGCCGGGGGCAAGGGCGGGGCCATCCGCAGGCTGCTCCCGGCCATGGACGCGCGGGACTATGACATCCACCAGATCACCGCACCCAACGACGAGGAGCGGGCCCGACACTATCTGTGGCGCTTCTGGCGCCGCCTGCCTCGCGCCGGCGAGGTGGCGATCTTCGACCGCACGTGGTACGGCCGGGTCCTGGTGGAGCGCATCGAGGGCTTCGCCTCGGTGGACGAGTGGCGGCGCGCCTACGCCGAGATCAACGACTTCGAGCGGCGCCTCACCGACCACGGCATCATCCTGATCAAGTTCTGGCTCCACATCACGCCGGAGGAGCAGGAGAAGCGTTTCAAGGCGAGGGAGAAGATCCCCTTCAAGCAGTACAAGCTCACCGAGGAGGACTGGCGCAACCGGGAGCGCTGGGCCGCCTACGAGCTGGCCGTCAACGAGATGATCGAGCGGACCAGCGCCATCCACTCCCGCTGGACCATCGTCCCGGCCAACGACAAACGGCACTCCCGCCTGACGGTGCTCGAAACCGTGTGCGACGCGATCGAGCGGAAGGTCGGCGACCCGGACGACGTGGGCAGAGAGGCGGAGGGAGCGGAGGCCGCAGCGGAGATTGAGGCGGGTGCCCCGCAACCCCCTCGCGCTTGAAACTGTCATATCGATAGAGTCACACTGACTATATCCTTGTGACGGTCTTCTGACGGAGGCAGCGTGGCGGGCACCGAGGATGTGGGCACGTTCATCCCGCTTCATCCCCTGGAGTTTCGGATCCTCATGGTCCTGGCGCGGGGTCCGAGCTACGGCACGGCCATCGTGCAGGCCATCGAGGCAGCGGAGGCCGGGCGTATGAAGCTCTACCCGGCCAACCTCTTCCGGCGGATCCGGGACCTGTCGGGCCGGGACTTGCTGGAGGAGTGCTCCGCCCCGCCGGGGGCCGACGCACGGCGCACCTACGTGCGCCTCACCCGGACCGGGAACGCGGTGCTGCGCGCCGAGGCAGAGCGCCTCCGGGAGCTGGTGCGCGAGGCCGCCGCGCACGACCTGCTACCGGAAGGATAGGCGTCGTCGCGCACGGCCTCGCGTCCGTGGCCGGCGCCATGGGGCTCGGCCTGCTAGCAACTCTCACGCCGGGCCGCGTCCAGCGCCGCTCCCAGCGCCTCCAGGCCCGCCACCAGCGTCGCGGGCTCCCCCGCTACCGCCACCCGGAAGTGCTCGGGCGCACCGAAGTGGCTGCCTGGGACCACGCCGACGCCGAAGCGCTCGCGGGCCATGTCCACGAACGGCCCGGCGTCGTGGGAGCCCACCAGCCGCGGGAAGGCGACGTTGCCTCCGGCGGGCGGCACCCAGGACAGCTCCGGTCGGGCCTCCACGAGGGCCGCCAGGCTCGCCATGTTGGGCAGCAGGATGGAGCGGGCTCGTTCCCTGAGACGGTCCAGGTGCTGGAAGGCGAGGGTGGCCAGGACATCCGACGGGTAGGCGCCCACGGCGTCCACCACGTCCCGGACCCGGCGCACTCTCTCGATGACGTCGGGTGCGGCGATCACCCATCCCGCCCGGAGCCCGGACAGCCCGTACGACTTGGTCAGGCTATTGGTGGTGATGAAGACGTCTCCGAGGGTGCCGGCCGGGGGGACCACCCGGTCGAAAACCCCGTCCAGGTAGACCTCGTCCACGATGACCCGGGCCCCCGCCGCCTCGGCGACGCGCCCCACCTCCGCCAGGGCGTCGGGCGCGGCCAGCACGCCGCTGGGATTGTGGGGGTTGGACACGACCACGGCCCGGGTGGTGGCCGTGAGGGCGGCCTGGACGCGCCCGGGATCGAGGGCGAAGCCGTCTTCGAAACACCGGCTGAAGGTGCGCACCTCGAGGCCCAGGAGGCGGGCGGCGCCCGCGTGGGGATCGTAACCGGGCCACTCGACGAGCACCGTGTCCCCCGGACGCGCCAGCGCCGCCAGGGCCAGGAAGTTGGCGCCCGACGCCCCCGGGGCCGAAGCCACCCTCCCGGACACCGTTCCGTAGCGCCGGGCGATGGCCTCGAGCAGCGGCGGGTGGCCTTCGTCGTTCGGGCCGCTCAGAGCCAGGACCTCACGGGCGCCCGGCAGCTCCTCCACGGGACACGCCAGGAGGTTGCTGCCCTGCAGGTCGAAACGCGCCTGCGGGTGGTGCTTGGCCCACGTCATGTACGGGGCCCACGACGGCGGATGCTCGCTCACGTACCGGTCCTCCGGCTCCAGAAGAGGTAGGCGGGCACGCCCGCCCCGATGAACACGAAGCCCATCGCGGAGCGCAGGGGGTTGGTCCACATGACCGATCCGACGATGAGGAGGGCCACGACCACGAACAGGCCGGGCACCAGTGGGAACCAGGGCGTGGCGAAGGTGCCAGGGGGGCGCTCCGCCAGGGGCACCTTGCGCCGGAACACGAAGAGGCTCGCCCCCGCCAGCCCGAAGAAGATCCAGTCCGCGCTCACCACGTAGTCCACCAGTTGGGCGTACGTGCCGGTGAGGACCAGCGCCACGGCCCACACGGTCTGGATGATGATGGCCACCGACGGCGTGTCGAAGCGCGGGTGCAGGCGCGCCACGGACTCTGGAAAGAGGCCGTCCCGGGCCATGGCGTAGTAGACCCGAGTCGGCGCCAGCATCGTGAGGTTCAGGAAGCCGAACGTGGATACGGCGATCCCGAGGGTGATGAGGCCCTCGCCCAGCGGGCCGAAGAGGCTCTGCGCGGCGTCCGACGCCGGAGTCAACGTGGAGGCCAGGCCCGCGTGCCCCAGGGTCCGGAGATACACCCAGTTCACGAGGCCGTAGACCACGACCACCAGGGCCGTCCCGGCCAGGAGGCTCACGGGCATGTCCCGGACGGGGTCCTTCATCTCCTCGGCTACGTAGTTCGCGTTCTGCCACCCGCCGTAGGAGAACATCACGGGGATGAGAGCCGCGCCCATCGCGAAGAGAAGCCCGGCGGCCGGAATGGACGAGGTCGACGCACCCATCGCGCCCGTTGCCGCGTCCGTGGCCGCGCCGGCGACCTCGCCCACCGGCAGAAACAGCCCGGCCCCGATGAGGAAGGCCAGGGGGACCAGCTTGGCCACGACGAAGGCGTTCAGGACCCGGCTTCCGGGTTTGACCCCCAGGTAGTTCACCACCGCCACGACGACGATGGCGAGGATGGCCAGGGGGAGGACCTCGCCGCCCCCCCGGCCCACCAGGCGCAGGGTGTACTCGGCAAACGTGATCGCCACCGCGGCGATGGCGCCGCACTCGATCATGAGGAGGAGGGCCCAGCCGTACAGGAACCCGGCCACGGGGTGGTACGCGTCCCGCAGGTAGGCGTAGTGGCCGCCGGCCCTGGGAAAGAGCGCCCCCAGCTCCGCGAAGGTCAGGGCACCCGCCAGAGCGACGACGCCCCCGAGGAGCCAGGCCAGCATGACCAGCCACCCCGTGTCCAGCCGCTGGGCGACGATGTACGGGTTGATGAAGATGCCGGCTCCGATGATCCCGCCCACCACCACCATGGCGGTGTCGAAGCGGCCCAACTCGCGGCGAAATGCCAAGGTTTCGCTCCGGTAGATGCGGTGAGATCAACCCGGGAGACCAGGCCGGGAGACTAGGCCGGGAAGCCGCGCCCGCGCCAGGGCCGCGCCCCGGGCGGGCGCCGACCCACCTTGCCTCACCACGGCGGAGCGTCGACGTTGGGCGGTCCCCGCCCCATTCCCAACTTCCCGAAGGCCGCATGATCCCCGTCGACGCAGCGCCCGAGGAGGCGACCGCCGTCCGCACGTTCCTTCAGGAGTCGGGGTTCACCGAGCGGGTGCTCTGCGATCGCCTCGGCATCCCGGACATCTACCACTTCGCGCCCGTTTTCCTGGGACGCCCACCGCTGACCGGCACGCGGGACGCGGTGGACCTGCTCATTCGGCTCTTCCTGGACTCGGAGGCCGTGGAGCCCGCCACGGTGGAGCGCTTCATTCCCGCGAAGGTCCTGACCGCCATGCGGGGGCTGGGCCTGCTCCGGAGCGGTGAAGGGAGCACCGTGGAGGCCACGGTCCTGCTCTACCCCACGGAATCACTGTACATCGTGTCGGATCAGCCCCGGGGGCCGGCCACGGGGGAGAGCGCGGTCTCGGACGCCGTCTACCCGGCCGTGACTCTGAGCGCCAAGCACTTCGTCACCGCCATCCCCCGCTCTTCGGTCGAGCGGCTCCTGGAGCTCTGCTCCGGCACGGGCATCGGCGCCCTGGTGGCGTCCCGGACGGCCGGGCAGGCCTGGGCCGTCGACATCACGGAGCGCTCGACCCGCTTCGCCCGCTTCAACGCCGTCCTGAACGGGATCGACCGGGTCACCGCTCTCCAGGGCGACCTGTACGAGCCGGTCGCCGGCCGGACCTTCGACCGCATTCTGGCCCACCCCCCGTACGTCCAGTCCACAGAGACCCGGGAGATCTACCGGGACGGCGGCGTGGACGGTGAGCGCCTCACGCGGGCTGTGATCCAGGGGCTGCCGGACCACCTGGCCCCCGGCGGCCAGCTCTACTGCCAGTGCACGTTGGCGGACCGGGAGGGCGCGAGCCTGGAAGAGCGCGTCCGGGACTGGCTCGGTAGCGCCAGCGGCCAGTTCGACGTCTTCATCTTCACTCTGGGGACGCTCGACCCCTATCGCGCCCTGTACGATGAGGCCCTCCGCGGCCGAACGACCCTGGAGGAGACCCGCCGCCGCGAGGCCATCTATCGAGACATGAGCATCCAGGAGCTCGTGTACTGCACGCTGGTGATCCAGCGCGTGCGCGCGGCCCGTCCCGTGATGAACGTGCGCCGCCTTCGGGGTGAGGAGACCGACGGGGATGCCCTGGAGTGGCTAATGCGCTGGGAGACGGCCTCCAGGGGCGCGGCCGCCGAGGATCCCCTGGACGGCGCCGTCGTCACCGTCTCACCCCACGTCCGCTCGGTCTGGGGGCGAACCCTGTCCGGTGGCCGGTGGGTGACCGAGCACACGACGCTGGAGACGGAGTGGCCCTTTCCGAATCGCATTCAGTGCGCGCCGTGGCTGGTGGACTACCTGGAGTCCTGCGACGGGAGCCGCACGGTCCAGGAGGACTTCCGCGCGCTCAGGGATGCCGGGATCCTGGCGGCGGACGTCACGGAGACCGCGTTCGGGACGCTAATCCAGTCCCTCGTGGCCGCCGGAGTCCTCCTTCTGCCCACGTTCCCTCTCCCCCCGAGGCCGGGCCACGTGCCCACCGGGGAGTGACCCCGAAGAGACCGGCGTCTCTCGCCTTCGACGCCTGTCACCGTTGTTAGTGACATCCGTTATTCGTTCTCCCTATTGCGTTTCTTGCCATTATTGCTAATATATATAGGATGAACCTCCTTTTGTTGGTAACCTTGTGACGGGCCCCCACTCCCTGGGGCAGCTCGAGCAGATGATCCTCTGGACCGCCCTGCGCCTCGGCCCGAAGGCCTATGGCATGGAGATCCAGCGGGTCCTGACGCGGCGAACGGGTCGGAGCGTCCCCTCAGGGGCGATCTACGTCACGCTGCGCCGCCTGGAGGAGAAAGGGTACGTCGATTCCACCCCGGAACTCCGCGTCGGGCGCCAAGCGGGGCGCCCCCGTCGCTTCGTTCGCATCACAAGCGATGGGCGCCGGGCGCTCCGAGAGGCTCGGGCCGCGCTGGTGGGCGCCTGGAGTGGTCTGGAGTCCTTCGTAGAGTGATCCCTGGCCGAGATTGGCCCAGATCTCCCCGCGACGGACGCCGCGTATGCCCATGCCCATGACCAAAAGACCTCAGCGACCTCGCGTGCCCACTATGAGGCCCGTTGCGGGGCGGTATCGCGGCGCGTCAATGCTTGCCGCCATTGAGGAGTGCCGATTGCGGGACGTCATTGAGGGACGGCCATTGAGGGACGGCCATTGCGGATCGGCCATTGTGGGACGCCTATTGCGGATCGTCATGCAGGGACGCATTGCGGATCGCCTTGCGGATCGCGTTGCGGGAAGCCTTTCGGGAAGCCCATTACGGATCGTCATTGCGGAAAGCGTTGCGGGAGGCCCATTGCGGAAAGCGTTGCGGGAGGCCCATTGCGGATCGTCTTTGCGGATCCCATTGCGAGACGCCATTCCGGGACGCCCCTTGCAGGGCGCAATTGCGGACATCCATTGCGGAACGCCATTGCGGGAAGCCTTGCGGGAGGCCCAATGCGGATCGTCATTGCGGAAAGCCTTGCGGGAGGCCCATTGCGGATCGTCATTGCGGAAAGCCTTGCGGGAGGCCCATTGCGGATCGTCATTGCGGTAAAGCGTAACTGTTTAGCGGCCG
>DASWKP010000087.1:0-13972 GCA_036396575.1 Longimicrobiales bacterium
GCGATCGAGCAGGTCCGGGGCGGCCACTTCGACCTGGCCATCCTGGACCTCATGCTGGGGGGCGACATCTCAGGCTGGGACGTCTACGACCAGATCGTGGAGCAGGGCGCGCGAGACTCGATGAAGGTCATCATCATGACCGCCCGGAGCCAGGAGGCCGAGATCCTGAAGGGGTGGCGCCTGGGGGTGGACCAGTACATCACCAAGCCCTTCGACCTGGATGTGTTCATCACCACCGTGCAGGACACCCTGGCCGCGTCCCCCGAGCAGCTGGCCCGTCACCGTGAGCAGGAACTCCGCAAGACGGAGCTCCTGCACATGGTGGACACGGTGTTCAACGAGTAGCGGCGCTCAGCCGCTCTTGCCCAGGATGCGCATCACGGTGGTCCCGCAGTTCGGGCACTTGCCCTTCGCGGCCTGGCGGCCGTTCTTGAGCGTGACCACCTCGCCCTCGAACTGGACCTTCTTCTTGTCCTTCACGCAGTAGCCCTCGTAGCTGGCCATCGCGATCCCCCCTTCCGTGAGAACGGACCGCCTATGCGGTCCTGCGGGAATCGTGGCCCCTCACGAGCGTGAGTGCAAGCACCTCCGGCCCGGAACCTATCGGAAGCCCCGGAACGGGCGAAAGCCTAGGAACGGTCCTTCTCGAGGAGGTAGGGTCCCAGCAGGAGGGCGTCCATCCCCGTGTTCAGGTAGTCCTCCAGGGCCTCCTCGGAGGTGGCCACGATCGGCTCTCCGCGCAGGTTGTAGCTGGTGTTGAGCACGACGGGGACCCCGGTCAGGCGCTCGAACCCCTGGATCAGGCGGTGGTACTCGGGGTTCTCCTCGGCCCGGACGCTCTGCATGCGCCCGGTGCCGTCCACGTGGGTCACGGCCGGGATCACGTCCCGCTTGTCCTTCACGATGGGTAGCACCAGGAGCATGAACGGGTTCGGGTAGTAGCCCTCGAAGTACTCCGGGCCCTTCTCATGGAGGACGCTGGGGGCGAAGGGGCGGAACCCCTCGCGATGCTTGACTTGTTCGTTCACGATGTCCTTCATCTCGGCCCTGCGAGGGTCGGCCAGGATCGAGCGGGCGCCCAGGGCCCGGGGGCCCACCTCGGCCCGGCCCTGGAACCAGCCCACGATCCTGCTCTCCGAGAGCAGGCGGGCCGCCTCGGCAGAGGGGTCCCGGACCTCGCGGAAGGGAAGCTTGCGAGCGGCCAGGACGTCCTTGTGCACCGTGTCGGGGACCTGGGGGCCGTAGAAGGCATGCTCCATGCCCCAGGTGCGCTCCCGGCCGAGCTCCTGATGCCACACGTGCAGGGCGGCCCCCAGGGCGTTCCCCGCGTCGCCCGCGGCGGGCTGGATGAAGACGTGCTCGAAGGGCGTCTCGTGCAGGAGCCGGGCGTTCATCACCGAGTTCAGGGCCACCCCGCCGGCCAGGCATAGGTTCTTGGACCCCGTGATCCCGTGGGCGGCCCGGGTCACGTGCAGGCCGGCCTCCTCGATCAGATCCTGGACGGCGTAGGCCAGGTCCTCATGGAGCTCCAGGAGGTCGGACTCGGGCTCCCGGGGCGGGCCGTAGCGGCCCAGGAAGCGCTTGGACAGCCACCCGCCCTCACGGTGGTAGGCGAACCAGGCCAGGTTGACCTCGAACAGGCCGTCGGGGGTCAGGCGGAGGAGGTCCTGGAGCTCGGGCACCAGGCGGTCCCGGCCGTAGGGGGCCAGGCCCATCACCTTGCCCTCGTCGGAGTTGGGGTGGAAGCCCAGGTACCAGGTCAGCGAGGAGTACACCTCGCCCAGGGAGTCGGGGTTGCGGACCTCGGCCAGGGAGCGCAGTCGGTTGTCGCGGCCGTGCTGGAGGGTGGTGGACAGGAAGTCGCCCCCCCGGTCCAGGGTGAGCACCGCGGCCTCATCGAAGGGGGAGGCGAAGAAGGCGCTGGCCGCGTGGGCGTCGTGGTGGCCCACATTGAAGGTCCGGCCCCGGTATCCGTACCGGCGCTTGAAGTCCCGCTCCTTGCGGGCCAGGTTCCAGTCCACGTAGGCCTGGGCGGCCAGGCGCTTGGGAGCGCCCCGCTTGAGGGCGTCCAGGGCCCCCAGGGCGAAGTCCCGCCCGGCCCGGTGGGCGAAGGCCACGGCGTCCACGTCGCCGATCGAGATCCCGCCCTCGCGGAGGCAGTACTCGATTGCGTTGTCGGGGAAGGCCTTCGTGTGCTTCTGGCGGTTGAACCGTTCCTCCTCCACGAAGGCCACCAGGCGCCCGTCCTGGATCAAGGCGGCCGCGGTGTCGTGGGCGAAGCAGTTGATGCCGAGGACGTTCACGAGGGGCATCCTCTTCGACCCGGCGAGGGAGCGTCAACCGTGTCGGAGGCCGATGGTACGCTTCCCCCACGAACTCCCCCGTCGAGACGGGAGGAGCGGTGATGGAGCTGACAGGCGAGGTCGTGAACGCCGCGGTCGTTGCGGCCGTCGGCTTCCTGGTGTGGTGGGGGACCCGGGGGCAGATCAAGGCCCTCCGGCAGGAGATGGACCGCCGCTTCGAGCAGGTGGATCGCCGCTTCGAGCAGGTGGACCGCCGGCTGGCCGGGGTGGCCGGGGAGATCGGCGCGGTCCGCTCGGACCTCACCGGGGTGGCCCTGGCCGTGGGAGCCGGGCATTCCCCTGAGCGGGGCACCGGCTGACCTGAGGGGGCTATCCGGCTGCGACGAGGGTGCGGCCGAGGGCCAGCAGCTCCTTCAGGGGTTGCCGCCCCCACCCGTACAGCTCGATCTCGAACCCTCCCTCGAGCCAGATCACGACGGCAGGGCCGCGGTCGTCGGCCTCCAACATGCCGGCCGTCGTTCCGCGGAAGCCGATGAACCGGCCGCGAAGGTCCCTGAGCTCCCGCTTGAGCCGTGGGAGGAACCGCCTCTCGGGTGCCCCCTCGGGCCAGTAGTACATCTCCGCCCCGTGGTCGAATCGCACCCCGATGCTGCCGTCTCCGATCACGTGGCCTCCACATACGTGGCCGGGGCTCATCCGGCCATCCGGCGGAAGCTGTGGAGCATCTGCCTTCCGGAGTGCTTCGAGGATGGCGTCTACAGGGCCGTCGGAAAGGAGGAACTCCCTTCCACCCAGCTCGGTGCGTGGCGGGTCCGGACGGCACGGCGGCGGGGAGATATGTGGTTCCGGCGAGGGGGACACGGAGGTCGCGGCGGACGGAGCCTGCCCCTCCGGGATGCAGGCCCCGCCCAGCGCCAGGACGAAGGCCAGAGCAGCAGGCTTCATGGAGACAGGATAGGGCCCTCCCTTGTCGCCGGGGCCCCGGACGCGCTATCCTCTCTTAGCACTCTCTACCCGAGAGTGCTAAGGACAGGCAGCCGGGGAGAACGAGGAGGAAACGGATGGCAGCCAAGATCATCACGTTCGACGAGGAAGCCCGCCGGGCGCTGGAGCGGGGCATGGACCAGCTGGCCAACGCGGTCCGCATCACGTTGGGTCCCAAGGGCCGCAACGTGGTCCTGGAGAAGAAGTGGGGCGCCCCCACCATCACCAACGACGGGGTGTCCATCGCCAAGGAGATCGAGCTCGACGACCCCGAGGAGAGCGTGGGCGCCGAGCTGGTCAAGGAAGTGGCCAAGAAGACCAACGACGTGGCCGGCGACGGCACCACCACGGCCACCGTGCTGGCCCAGGCCATGGTCAAGGAGGGCCTCCGCAACGTGGCCGCCGGGGCCAACCCCATGTCCCTGAAGCGGGGCATCGAGGCCGCGGTCGAGGCCGCGGTGGAGCAGATCAAGAACCAGGCCAAGGAGATCGAGGACAAGGACGAGATCGCCCACGTGGCGGCCATCTCGGCCGGCGACCCCGACATCGGCCAGCAGATCGCCGAGGCCATGGACAAGGTCGGCAAGGACGGCGTGATCACCGTCGAGGAGTCGCAGACCTTCGGCATGGAGCTGGACCTGGTCGAGGGGATGCGCTTCGACAAGGGCTTCATCTCGCCGTACTTCGTCACCGACCCCGAGCGCATGGAGGTGGTCCTGGAGGACCCCTACGTGCTGCTGGCCAACCAGAAGATCAGCGCGGTCAAGGACCTCCTGCCGATCCTGGAGAAGGTCATGCAGTCCGGCAAGGGCCTGCTGATCATCGCCGAGGACCTGGAGGGTGAGGCCCTGGCTACGCTGGTGGTCAACAAGATCCGCGGGACCTTCAAGTCCGCTGCGGTGAAGGCTCCCGGGTTCGGCGACCGTCGGAAGGCCATGCTCCAGGACATCGCCCTGCTCACCGGTGGGCAGGTCATCTCCGAGGAGGTCGGCCTGAAGCTGGAGGGCACCACGCTGGACCTGCTGGGCACGGCGCGGAAGGTGGTCATCACCAAGGACGAGACCACCATCGTGGAGGGCGCCGGGTCCGAGGACGACATCAAGGGCCGCATCAACCAGATCAAGACCGAGATCGAGAAGACGGACTCGGACTACGACCGCGAGAAGCTCCAGGAGCGGCTGGCCAAGCTGGCCGGCGGCGTGGCGGTGATCAAGGTCGGCGCGGCCACCGAGGTCGAGCTCAAGGAGAAGAAGCACCGCATCGAGGACGCGGTGTCGGCCACCAAGGCTGCCGTGGAGGAGGGCATCGTCCCCGGCGGCGGCGTGGCCCTCCTGTCGGCTCAGGACGCCCTGGAGAAGCTGGACCTGGACCACGACGAGGCCACGGGCGCGGCCCTGGTCCGGAAGGCCCTGGCCGAGCCGCTCAGGCAGATCGCGGTCAACGCCGGCCTGGAGGGCGGCGTGATCGTGGAGAAGGTCCGCGGGGAGGGCCCGGGACGGGGGCTCAACGCCGCCACCGGCGAGTACGTGGACATGTTCAAGGCCGGCATCATCGACCCGGCCAAGGTCACGCGCTCGGCGCTCCAGAACGCGGCCTCGATCGCGGCGCTGTTCCTGACCACCGAGGCCGTGGTGGCCGAGAAGCCGGAGAAGACCCCGGCCGCGCCTCCCATGCCTGGCGGCGGGGACATGGACTTCTAAGCGACTCGCGCGAATCGGACGGAAGGCCCGGAGCGGTCGCTCCGGGCCTTCTTCATGCCCCCCCCTAGGAATCTTCGTCCCCTTATTGACGTATATGCCACGTGTGATGTACATTCCCGCGAGTTTGTCCGCTTGCTCCGGCGGCCCGCTGCGGGTGCCGGGGCCGGGAGGGAAAGGGGAGCTGTATGCGTCGCGCCATCCTGTCTTCGTTCGTCCTGGCCTTGATCCTGTCCGGTTTGCCGGTGGGAGCCGTGCCCAGCCCGGAGCCGCCGGCCAACCCGGCCTCGGCGACCGGTGCCCTCGGCCTGCTCCACGGCACGGCGGACCAGCTCCTGGAGGGGTTCGAGGCCAGGAACAAGCGCCTCTTCAGCTCGCTGGACTTCCTGGAGAACCATCAGGATGCGAAGGGCAGGCTCCGGCCCGATCTGTGGCGGAAGGGCATCGACCAGACCCTGGCGATGCAGGTCTCGCCGCAGATGGTGGGGGCTCCGGGCGGCGGGGTCCAGGGGGCCCAGTGGACCCAGGTGGGTCCGGCTCCCATCCGGTACGACACCGACTTCAACTTCATGGGGACGAGCCCGGGGGCCGGCGAGGTCCTGGACGCGGCCATCGATCCCCGCAACACGGAAGACCGGATCATCTACGTGGCCACCAATGACGGTGGCATCTGGAAGAGCACCGACGGCGGAGCCACGTGGGCCCCGAAGACGGATTACCTCCCGTCGCTCTCCATGGGCGCCGTGGCCCTCGACCCCGGGAACCCCTCGATCGTGTACGCGGGCTCCGGTAACAACTTCGACGGCAGCGGGGGGGCCGGCTCGAGCACCGGCTTCTCCAAGGCCGCCGGCGTGTACCGGTCGACAGACTCCGGCAACACCTGGACCGTGCTCGACCCCGGCGGGATCTTCGGCGGGGCCGCCCAGCGAGGGATCAACCGCATCGTTCTCCCCGCTCCCGGCGTCCTGCTGGTGGGCACGAACAACGGACTGTTCCGCTCGGTCGACGGGGGTGTCAGCTTCGGGAGCAACGCCCCGACCTTCGACGATGGGGTGGCCGTCCGCACCGGCAACATCACGGACATCGATCTGGACAGCGATGACCCGACGCGCGTGTACGCCTCGGTGACGGGGACCGGCATCCTGGTTTCCACGGACTCCGGGGCCACCTTCCCAGGCACCAGCAACCTGTTCACCGGGGCGAGCGGCGGCCCGACCTCGAACCTTCAGTACATCGCCATGTCCCAGTCGGTGCAGCCCGACAACATGACGATGTACGCCTCCGTCGGGACCTGGAACGGCCTGTACAAGAGCACCGACGGCGGCGCCAACTGGGCGGAGATGACGGACGCTGACAACGCGGCCGCCGAGAACGGCGGCTGTCAGTGCGGCTACGACCAGACCGTGGGAGTGGACCCGCAGGACCCCGACCGCGTGTACATCGGGTTCCAGGAGCTGTACCTGTCCACCGACGGCGGGGCGAACTTCGGCAGCCCGGCCATCTCCCGGAACAAGATCCACTGGGACCATCACGCGCTGGTGTTCAGCCCCCAGAGCCACTGGGGAGGGGGCGGAGCGCCAACCCGCGTCTACGCCGGGACGGACGGAGGCTTCTCCCGCAGCGATGACGGCGGCAACACGTGGGCGAACCTGAACGAGGGCGTGGCAACCGCGCTGTTCAAGCAGATCGACATCGGCCGGGGCAGCGCCACGGCCAACGGCTACACCTACGGGGGGACCCAGGACAACGGGACCCTCCAGGGCCGCCCCGATTATGCTGGGACGGACTGGCACTTGGGCCAGAACGGCGACGGGGGCCCGGTGGCCGTGGACCCGACCGATCCCGACCATGCGTACTCGCACCGCAACGGACGGATGAAGGTCACGACCGATGGTGGCAACACGTGGGCCAACACGGCCTCCCAGCCCTTCACCAGCGCCGACGGGATGGGGAACACCATCGAGGGAGGCGTCTTCCGTATCGCCATCGACCCGAACAACGTCGACACCGTGTGGGCTGCGGAGGCAAAGGGGATCGGGTTCCGCCCGGACGATGATCTCTGGCGGAGCCCGGACGGGACGGCCACCATGTCCGAGGTGGCCACGTTCACGGGGAACATCCGCACCATCGCCACCACCAAGCTCGATTCCAACACCCTGTGGGTCGGTCTGGACAACGGACGGGTCGCGCGGTCGACCGACGCAACCGCCACGAACCCCACCTTCACGGAGTTCCAGCTCCCGGGCACGACCGGGCGGGTGGACGGCGTGGTCATCGACCCCACCAACACGGATGTCGTGGCTGCCGGCGTCGGCGGGTTCTCGGGGACCGCAGCCGGTAACCGGACCCGGCACGTCTTCCTGACCACCGACGGCGGAGCGAGCTGGACCGACATCAGTGGCACCGATGGCCAGCCGGCCACCAACCTCCCGGACCTGCCCACCCACTCGGTGGTCATCGATCCCGGCACGTCGCCTCACTCGATCATCGTGTCCAACGACGCCAGCGTCTTCCGCAGCTCCGACCTGGGGGCCACGTGGTTCAAGCTGGGTCTGGGACTGCCCACGGTGGACTCGCGGAAGCTGGCCATGGACGAGGAGGCCGACCCGCCGGTCCTGCGCATCGGAACCTACGGGCGCAGCACGTTCGAGCTGACTCCGGCAACGGGGCCGCTCATGGCCATCAACGGCGATCTGGCGTTCGGCAACGTGGCCGTCGGGAAGTTCAAGGACAAGGTCATCCAGGTGTTCAACGTGGGGGCGGCCGACCTTCACGTGAACAGCTTCCATCGGGCCTCCGGCAGTCCCGAGTTCACCGTGAACTCGGGTCCGTCGACGCCGGTCACCATCCCGCCGGGCGAGCACGTGGACTTCACCGTGCGGTTCGCTCCGCTCAGCCCCGGGGACAAGACCGCCACGTTCCAGATCAACAGCGACGACCCGTTCGAGCCCACCAAGCAGCTCCAGGCCACGGGCCGGGGCGTGGTCGGGCAGGCGCAGGTCAGCGGTGATCTGGACTTCGGAACCGTAGCCCGCGGAACCACCCGTCAGCGGGAGGTCACGATCCAGAACGGGGGGGAGGGCCCGCTGGAGGTGACCGGAGTGAGCTTCCTCGGCGGCAGCGACCCCGCCTACTCGGTGGCGCCGAACCCGGGAACCCCGCAGACCATCCAGCCGGGCGGGAGCCTGATCTACACGATCCGGTTCTCCCCGCCGGCCGGGGCCGGTCCCGGCACGCTGACCGGGACGCTCCGAGTCACCACCGACGACCCCGGGAACCCAACCACGGATCTCCCGGCCACCGGGAAGGTCGGGGTGCCGGTGGGCACGGTGGGGAGCTCCTCGCTGTCCTTCGGTGGCGTCCCGGTGGACAACCGGACCGCGCCGAACCACGAGGACCGCACGGTGACGGTGGCCAACGAGGCCTCCTGCGAGCTGTGCGACCTGACCATCACCGGCCTGCCGATCGTCGGGCCGCACGCGGCGAACTTCACGCTGGTGGACCCGCCGGTGCTGCCGGTGACCGTATCGGCGGGGAACTCCCTCACGCTGACGGTTCGCTTCAACCCGTCGGATGCCGGGGCCCGGATGGCCACGCTGACCATCCAGACGGATGACCCGGTAAACCCGAACCACATCATCCCGCTGGATGGGGAGGGTCTGCTCCCGGCCATCGACGCCCTGCCGGACAGCCTGACCTTCCCGCCCACGGTGGTGATGCCCGAGTGCGCCGGGTTCTGCGGCTCCACCCAGAGCACCATGATCACCAACACGGGACAGGCCGAGCTGATCGTGGATGAGACCAGCACGAGTGGGGCGCCGTTCGCCACGCTCGCCGCGGCCGCGCCGCCCAACCGGTTCGCGCCGGGTAACGGGTTCCAGCAGGCCGTGACGTTCACCCCCTCGGGCTCTCCCGTCCGCAAGGTGACTGGCACGCTCCTGATCCGGGACGACCTGCCGTTCGACGTCCCGGTGGTCGAGCGCGAGGTCCCGCTGTGCGGGGAGGCGGTCGGCCGCGGGTTCCGGGTCCTGGCGGTGGACCGGGACGGGAACACCCACCCGCAGGTGTCCATGCTCCGCCTGCGCGGCCAGGGCGTGGTCAGTCACGTAGGGGAGAACGTGAAGAACCTCCCCCTGACCACGATCGCCCCGCCCGACAGCTGCCAGCTGATCCGGTTCCACTACGAGAACCAGGACCTGCCCGCCACCGAGGGCGGGGACACCCCGGGCAGCTTCTACCAGCTGACGGTGAAGGTCGGGAACAAGCAGACCACCCTGAGCTTCACCCTGGGGGTCAACGAGTTCAAGACCCTGGTGGCCACGGTCGGCTAGGGAGACAGGGGAACGCGGTCGAGCCCCCGGGGTTCATCCCCGGGGGCTCGTTCCTTTCGTGGGCGGGCGGAACCGCTCGCGCTCCAGGGCCAGGAGGATCACGACCGTCACCCGGAGGGCGATGCCGGCTAGGGCGGGAAGCGTCGCCCCCACCCCTCGGCCGAGCGATAGGAGCACGAACGCCGACCCGAACGATGCCATGAGGACGCCCAGCGTCCATCCCGCGGGCCGGAGGCGGAGGATCAGGACCCCGGCGGTGAGGTCCAGGAGGCCCTGGGCCAGGGTCAGCAGCAGGATCAGGATGGCGTCGGGCTCCCTCAAGACCTGGGCTCGCTGGGCGGCCACGACCAGGCCGACCAGGTAGGGCAGGCTCAGGATCCCGAGGGCGGCCTGGATGCCGCCGGCCAGGAGGATCCTGAGGCCGCGGCGTCGGTAGGGAGGGGGGATGTCGCTCATGCTGTTCCATCCTGACGGCTCGCCCTCGTGGCGACCAGCAGAGCGTGGGAGAATCGTCGCATGGCCTCGGCTCGCTTCCATCTCACGCTCCCCGGCGCCCTGCGGGATGAGCCGGTCATCGCCTCGCTCGCTGGTCGCTTCGGCCTGCAGGTGAACATCGGTCGGGCCCGCATCGAGGAAGATTCGGGTTGGGCGATCGTGGATATGAAGGGTGACGCTGGGAAGCTGACGGAGGCGGAGCGTTGGCTGTCCGAACGCGGCGTGACCGTGGAAAGGATCGACACGTAGTGGTCGCGAAACGCATCCTGATGGTGGACAACCGTCCCGAGCACATGCGCCAGCCCGTCCTCCGCCTCCAGCTGGAGGGGTACGAGGTGGAGACCGCGTCGGACGGTGACCAGGCCCTCCAGAAGCTTGGTGCCCAGTTCTTCGATCTCCTCCTGCTGGATGCGGAGCTCCACGGCTCGGATGGCTGGGAGACCCTGCGAACGGTCCGCCAGGATGCGACCTTCAAGGACCTGAAGGTGATCGTGTTCATGGCCGCGCAGGGCGAGACGGGCAAGCTGGCCCTCGTGCCGGTCGACGCCGAGCTGCGCCGGCCCTTCCAGATGGGCGAGCTCCTGGAGAAGGTGCGGAAGGTTCTGGGGGACTAGGGGATAAGGCGGCGGGACCACCGGAAGTGGTCCCGGTACCAGCCCTTCCGGACGCGTTCCAGGGTCACGCCGTTCACGCCGCTGGCCGAATGGATCATCCACCCGCGCCCCAGGTAGAGGCCAGCGTGGTCCACGCCCCGCCAGTTCGTGTGCGAGTCGTCGCCGTCGAAGAACATCAGGTCGAGCGGCCGGCTTTGCTTGAACGTGAGCTTCGCGGGGGCGGCCCGGGCCATGTCCCGGGACGAGCGCTCGAGGAGCGGCCAGCCCTTGTACCCGCGGTGGTCGGTGTTGTTCCATAGGCCGTCGCCCTTGCGCATCACCCACCACACGAAGCCCGAGCAGTCGAACCCGCCCTGGGCCTGGGCACCGCAGCAGTAGCCGCTGGGCGTCGGCTCCGCCCACTCCGCGGCGTAGACGTACGGCATGCCCGCCTGGGCCAGGGCGAACGTGACGGCGGCTCGCTTGGTGCTGCTCACGTTCTTCAGGATGACCTTGCGATAGGGGCGCAGGGCGTCGATACGCCAGAGAGGCGTGGTGGCCGCCCGACGCAGGCCGTCGGCGGCGTGTGCCCGGGTGACCACCGAGTCGGGCAGGAGCTCCCGAGCCTCGGCGCTGGTCGGATGGTTCGTGTGCAGCCGGAGCTGCTGGGCCAGGACCAGCGCACCGAACTCCGGCGGCACGGACAAAGGAGCGCCATCCGCGGTGCGGATACGGTTGAGGCCCTTGAGCTCCTTCCGCAGCTTGAGGGCCCGCACCAGAGCCCGGTCAAGGTCCCGCTTCGTGACCGGGCCGGAGGGATCGAAGGTTCCGTCCGGGGCCTTCATCCACTTCTTGCGCACGGCCGCGCTGGCCACCCGGTAGAAGGGGTCATCGGACGGGAGGTCGCTGAAGGTGGGGCCGGCTCTGGCGTTCGGGGCGAACGCCCGGACCAGTGCGCGGGCCAGGTGGCGCCGCTGCACCGGCTCGTCCGGGCGGAAGGTCGATCCGAAGTCCCGCATCCAGGGGCGCTTGGTGGCCACGTACCGGATGGCGCCCTTCGCCCAATGCCCGTCGGGGACGTCATCGGATGCGGCTGCGGCGCTCCCGGGGGGGACGAGCAGGGCGGCCGACGCCACGACGCTGAGCAGGGCAGCACGCAGGGGTCGCACGAAAAGGAATATCGGCCTCTTCCGGGCGCCCCTACAGTCGGACGAACGCCCTACGCCCGGGGAGGGTGGTCGCCCTCCCCGGGCCCAGGGGCCAGGGTTAGCTTCGATCCGCGGTCTCGCGCCGGCTCTTCCTGCCCGCTCGCCGGGCCATCTCCCCGGCGGCCAGGAGGACACCGGCCAGGAGCAGCAGCGGCAGCAATCCGAGGCCGGTGGCGGCCAGGGATCCCAGGACCACGCCGTCCCTGGTGGTCGTGCTTCCCAGCACGCAGTCGACGGTGATCCGAACCCGGTCGCTGTTGTCGCCCTGCGCCGACTCCGGCTCGTTCGTGGCGGTGCCCTCGGCCTCGTTCACCACTGATGGACAGGCTGCCACCCCCGCCCTGGCCGTGATGGTCACCGTCTCGGACCCATCCTCGGGGATGTCGCCGAGCTGGCATACCACGTTGTTGCCCGAGCCGACCACGCAGGTGCCATCGCTGGCCGAGGCCTCGACCTGGTTCAGGTCGTTGTCCAGGTTGTCCTTGACCTGCACGGCCGTGGCCGTCTCGGTGCCGGTGTTGGCAGCGGTGATCGTGTAGGTGATGGTCCGCCCCACAGCGTCCGCCGTCTTGGTGATGGTGATGTTCGGCACGCACTCCACGAAGAACTCGACGGTGCTGGAGTTGTCCCGTGGTCCGCTATGCAAGGGCCACTCGTTGAGCGTTGAGATGTCGGCGGTGTTTAGGAACTCCCCACACTCGCCGGTGATCACCCGGACGGGAATCTCTAGGACGAGCTCCTCGTCTACCTCCAGCCACCCGATGTCGCAGGTCAGGAGGTTGCCCTCGTCCACCGTGCATCCCCCGGGCAGAGGTCCCAGGACCTGGAACCCACCGGGAATCTGGTCGGTCACCACGACCCCGGTGGCCCTCCCGATCGTGTCCTGCTCGCTCTTGGCGGAGTTGCTGACGGTCAGGACGAACGTGATCTCGTCACCGGGGAAGATGGGCTCCGGGCCCTCGAGGGTCTTGTCGATGTGGACGTCCGAGCAGGGAACGGTGGTCGTCTCGATCGCCAGTCCCGATGGTACCTCCCCGAGACCCTCGACCAGGATGAACGACTGCACGGTGTTGATGACGATCGACTCGTCGGACTCGCTGCAGAAGTCCTCCGGGACCACCATGACCACCGAAAGGCCACGGGTCTGCCCCGGGTCCAGCTCGGTCGTGCAGTTCAGCACGTCCCCGACGCTGGCCGAGCAGTCCCAGTCATCGGATGCCAGCAGTAGGAGGGGGGTCACCTCGTCGGGAAGGTCGTCCTCGATCCTCCCGACGGCGGTCTCGCCCGCGTTGTTCGTCAGCGTGATGTTGTACAGGAACTCGGTCCCGGACTGGATGTCCGAATCGAGTACTGGAACCGCGGTCTTCGTCACGGCGAGGAGCCCCACGCAGTCCACCCCCACCAACACGGTGCTCGCGTCGACAGGGACCAGCTCACCCTCGATGAAGAAAGAGGCTATCGCGGTGTTCCCGATGACCGAGGCAGGCACCTCCTGGTCGCAATGCTCGCTCGAGAGCAAGACCGAGACGATGATCGCCACGGACTCCCCTGCAGCGAGCCCTACGGCTTCGCACTGGAGGATGTCCCCATCCCACAGGCAGATGAGTTCGTCCTCGTCGGAGAACTCGACGAAGGTCAGCTCGGAGGGGATGTCATCCTCGAAGAAGGCGTCGACAGGAGCGTCCGTGTTGTTGGTCAGGGTTATCCGGTACCAGAACAACTGTCCCGGCACCACACCGGAGATGGCGTTCCCGTCTGTGTCCTCGGCCACCTTCTGGATATCCAACAGGGGCGCCTCCGGGTCGAACCCGGACGTCTGGGACCGTGGAACGAAACCGCTCAGGCTGAGGGAGGGCAGGTCGCAGACCACACCGGTCGAGGTGGGCGGGGCCAGGTCCAGGCCGGCGCCCGAGCCCGACCCCAAGGTGGGCAACGGGCCGGTGAACGCTCCGAGAGTGCTCGCCGACGGCTGATCCAGCGAGGGTGGACCGACGACCTGGCACAGCCCGGGGAGTGCTCCCCATTCCCGGATCGCCGCGAGGCTGGGTCCTCCTCCCCCGAGGAGGCCGCTCAGCGACAGCCCGGACGGGCCGAAGGACGGCGCGGCCGCGGCGGACTTCTTGCCACCCGCCCCATCGGCCGTCCCGGACGCGTCTTTCACGGATCCTTCCGTGTCCTTCAGGGTCTTGTCTGGGTCGGCCTTCTTGGATGCCAGGGCCTCCTTGGCCCTCTCCTTGACTTCCTCCAGGAGCTGCTCGAGCTCGGACTTGGCTGCCTCCTCGTCCAGGGGGCACTTCTCGGCCCGCCATGTGGGACTCTGCCCCCGCGCGGGATCCGTCCGGTCGATGCATTCCCTGAGCT
>DASWKP010000088.1:0-5790 GCA_036396575.1 Longimicrobiales bacterium
GAGACGGTGGGCATCTCCCTGGTCCAGGGGAGGGCCTTCACCCCCGCCGACCGGGCGGGCTCCGAGGCCGTGGTCGTGGTCTCCCGGTCCTTCGTAGAGGAGGTGTGGCCGGGTCAGGACCCTCTGGGCCGGCGCTTGCGCTTCGGAGTCGCCGATGCCCCCTGGTCCACGGTCGTGGGAGTGGTCGACGACGTGAAGAACCAGACGATCATGGACTCGGCCAAGCCCTTCGTATACCGGCCTCTCCACCAGGCGTACGACCCCCGGATCACGGTCCTGGTGCGGTCGCCGCGGCCCCACGCCGACGTGGCCGCCGCCGTGCGGGCCGCCATCCTGGACGTGGACGGGAGCCTGTCGCTCACGCCGGTCCACTCCCTGGTGAGCCTCACCTCCGTGGGCGTCCTCCCCCAGCGCATCGCCGCATCCGTGGCTTCGGTGCTGGGCTTCCTGGCCCTGGTGCTGGCCGGCCTCGGCCTCTACGGCGTCATGGCCTTCAGCGTGACCCGGCGCACCGCCGAGCTCGGGATCCGCATGGCGCTGGGCGCCGGGGCCGGCCGCATCCTGCGGCACGTGGTGGCGCGGGGTCTCCGAGTGACCCTCCCGGGGATGGCCGTGGGGGCCGTGCTGGGGGCGCTGCTGGCTCGGCTCCTCCAGGGCGCCGGCTTCCTGCTGGGCGTGCCGGCTTGGGACGCCGTGGCCATGGGCGGCGTGCTCGCCGCTCTCCTGGTCGTCGTCGTCGTGGCCTGCGCCGTTCCTGCCAGGCGGGCGTCCCGCATCCAGCCCTCGGCGGCTCTGCGGTACGAATGACCCGCGCGCTCGTCCATCCATCCAGGTGTCCGATAATGGGACGGACACTGCGGACATCGGGACGACGTGATCCACATGTAATACATTAAATGACATATGTTATATAGTTGACATAAATACACTTAGATGTAGCCGCGTGTGGGCGGCATGACGGTTGCATCCAGCTCTCTCGATATGGATGCGTTCCTCAAGGACCTCCGCCGGGCGGGCCGCGCTCTCCTCCTGCGTCCGGTCTTCGCACTCGTGGCACTGGCGACTCTGGCCCTCGGCCTGGGCTCCACCACAGCCATCTTCTCCGTGGTCGACGGCGTCCTGCTTCGGCCACTGGACTTCCGGGATCCCGAGACGCTGGTCACCCTGTGGAACGGATCCCGCGCCGAAGGCTCCGAGCGGGCACCGGTTTCCTACCCGGACTTCGTGGACTGGTCGGAGGCGTCCTCCTTTTCGGCTCTCGCGGCCTTCCAGGAGGGCTCGTGGAGTCTGACGGGGCTGGGCGAGGCGGAGATGATCCCCGGGGCGCGCGTGACGTCGGGGTTCTTCAGGGTGTTCGGCGACGCACTGGCGCCGGGGCGGGAGTTTCTTCCCGAGGAGGTCGCCGCCGGGGGAGCCGCGGTGGTGATCGTGTCGCACGGGCTCTGGGTGAACCGGCTCGGGGCCGACGTGGCGGTCCTCGGCAAGACGATCGAGCTCGGCGGTGAAGTCCACGAGATCGTCGGTGTGGCACCGCGGGGCTTCGACTTTCCGGCCGGGAGCCGCGTGTGGCGCCCCCTCCAGCCCGACCCCGAGTGCGGGCGTGGCTGCGCCTACCTCCGTGTGGTCGGGCGCGTGGCACCGGACGCCACGGTGGAGAGGGCCCGGGGGGAGATGGAGGCTCTGGACGGCCGCCTGGAGGAGACCTACCCCGGCGAGCGGGCGGCCGCGGGCGTGGCCGTGGTGCCCCTCCACGAGCTGATGGTCGGCGATGCCCGTCTGGGACTCATGGTGGTCCTGGGCGCGGTCGTCCTGGTCCTGCTCATCGCGTGCGCCAACGTGGCCAATCTGCTCCTCATCCACGGCTCGGGGCGGACCGGTGAGGTTGCACTGCGCGCGGCGGTGGGTGCCACCCGCGCGCGGGTGATGGGCCAGCTCCTGACCGAGTCCCTCCTCCTGGCCTTCCTGGGCGGCGTGGCCGGCATCCTGGTGGCGATGTGGGGGCTCGACCTGGTGCGCTCGTTGGCCTTCTCGGACCTGCCCCGCATAGCGGACGTCGCCCTCGACGGGGGGGTCCTCGCTTTCGCCCTCGGCCTCGTGGGCGTCACGACCCTCGTGTTCGGCCTGGGGCCGGCGCTTCACCTGGCCAGGACTCCGGTGGCCGCGGCGCTGGGCTCCGCCGTCGGAGAGGCGGGGCAGGCCGGGCGGCGGGCCTGGGGCCGGGAGGCCCTCCTGGTGACGGAGGTGGCCCTCTCCCTGATCCTCCTCACGGGGGCCGGGCTGCTTCTCAAGAGCTTCCGCGAGCTCAAGGCTGTCGAACCCGGCTTCGATCCGCGTGGGGTCCTGACCTTCGGCATCGAGTTGCCCGAGGCGCGCTATCCGGGTGCCACCGAGCGGGTCGAGTTCTTCTCCATGCTCCGGGAACGGCTCGTCGAGGACACCCGGGTCGAGGCGGTGGGCTCCGTCCTGGGAAGCCCGTTGGGCGCCGATCGGGTCACCGGCGGCTTCACGCTCGTGGACGCTCCGAGCCCGGAGCCCGGCCGGGAACCCACGGCCCTCCTGCGCCTGGCCACGCCCGGGTACTTCCGCGCGCTGAGGCTCCCGCTGGTGGAGGGGAGGCTGTTCGACGAGCGAGATCGCGCCGACGCGCCCCGGGTGGCCCTCGTGAACGAGACGGCGGCGCGGCGCTACTGGCCGGGCGAGTCGCCCCTGGAGAGGGAGATCATGCTCCGGCCCGGACCGGAGCGGGCGGACACGCTCTTCACGGTGGTGGGGGTGGTGGGCGACGTCCGCTCCACCCGGCTCACCGACGAGCCCGAGCCCGAGGTCTACCTGGCCTACGTCCAGGCTCCGTCGTCCTTCCTGACGGTCCACGTCAGGGCCCTGCCCATGGTGGGGGGCACCGACGCCCTCGTGCCCCTGGTACGCGGCCAGGTCCGGGCGCTCGACGCCGACCTCCCCCTGATCGACCTGGAGACCCTCGAGCAGCGCGTGGAGGCGGCTACCGCCCGATCACGCTTCTTCCTCGTGCTTCTGGCTCTCTTCGCCACCGTGGCGGTGTCCATGGCGGCCGTGGGCCTCTACGGCGTGGTGGGTTACCTGGTGTCTCGCCGTACCCGGGAGATCGGCATACGCATGGCCATGGGGGCCGAGGAGGGCCACGTGGTCGCCATGGTGATGCGGCAGGGCGGGATCCCGGCGCTGGCGGGGATCGTCTTGGGGATCGGGGGCTCGCTGGCGGTCGCCAGGATCCTGGAGAGCCTTCTCTATCGGGTGGCTCCCAACGATCCCGTGACCTTCACGACGGTCACCACCCTCCTGGTGACCGTCGTCATCGCCGCCACGCTGGTTCCGGCCCGGCGGGCCGCCGGCATCACACCCGCGAACGCCCTTCGCGCCGAGTGACGCGGGGTGGCTCCGCCCGCCGGGCACGGACGCCGGCCGCGCGGTGTAGTGCCGGGGTGGGGAAGAACGTAGCTTCCATGGTCTGTCCGGCCCGCGATGAAACCAACCGTGCGGGCCGGTCGTCCGAGATGAAGGCTGAGGAGGAGACGGGAACGGGGAATGATCAAGCTCAAAGGCATCGAGAAGTCCTTCAAGACGGGAGCGGGCGAGACCTTCGTGCTCCGGCGCATCACGGCCGACGTGCGGGAGGGGGAGTTCGTCACCATCATGGGCCCCTCCGGGGCGGGGAAGAGCACCCTCCTGAGCATCCTGGGGATGCTTGACGGCGATTGGCGGGGGGAATACTGGCTCTACGGAGAGCCGGTCCATGCCCTCAAGCCCCGTGCCCGCATCGATCTCAACAAGCAGTACATCGGCTTCGTCTTCCAGCAGTACCACCTGCTTGACGACCTGACGGTGTACGAAAACCTCGAGATCCCGCTCTCCTACCGGAACGTGAAGCGCAAGGACCGGCAGGCCATCGTGGCCGACGCGCTGGACCGCTTCCAGATCGTCGGAAAGAAGGACCTCTACCCGACGCAGCTCTCCGGAGGCCAGCAGCAGCTCGTGGCGGTGGCCCGCGCCATCATCGCCGAGCCCAAGATGATCCTCGCCGACGAGCCAACGGGGAGTCTCCACTCCAGCCAGGGCCGCATGATCATGGAGCTCCTGGCCCAGTTGAACCGGGAAGGCACCACCATCATCCAGGTGACCCACAACGAGGACTACGCGGCGTACGGCCACCGGATCATCAACCTCCGGGACGGCTGGATCGTCGACGAGTAAGGGGGCCGTCCGTTGGCCTCCGCCGATGAGGGAACCCGGATCCTGGTCGCCGACGACCAGCCCGACGTCCTCGAGGCCCTCCGGCTCCTCCTGAAGGGGGAGGGCTTCCAGGTCGCCACGGCGAGCTCCCCCGGTGGGGTGCTCCTGGCGGTGGACGAGCAGGAGGTCGACCTGGTCCTGATGGACCTCAACTACACGCGGGACACGACCTCCGGCCGGGAGGGCCTGGATCTCCTGAGCGAGCTGCGCGGCCGGGACGACACTCTGCCGGTCGTGGTCATGACCGCCTGGGGCAGCGTGGACGGCGCGGTCCAGGCGATGCGTCGGGGCGCCCGGGACTACATCGAGAAGCCATGGGACAACGAGCGGCTCCTCGCCACCGTGAAGACCCAGGCGGAGCTCGGCCGCGCCCTGCGCCGCAGCCAGCGCCTGGAAGGCGAGAACAGGCGCTTACGCGCGAAGAGCACGCCCGACCTCATCGCCGAGTCCAAAGTCATGCAGCCCGTCCTGGAGGTCATGGAGAGGGTGGGGCCTTCGGACGCCAACGTGCTCATCACCGGAGAGCACGGCACGGGCAAGGAGGTGGTGGCTCGCTGGCTCCACGCCGTGAGCGACCGCGCCGCAAACTCGCTGGTGGCGGTGAACGCGGGCGGCTTCAGCGAAGGCGTCTTCGAGAGCGAGCTCTTCGGGCACGTGAAAGGCGCGTTCACCGACGCGAAGACCGACCGCGTCGGCTGCTTCGAGCTGGCGGACGGCGGGACCCTCTTCCTGGACGAGATCGCCAACATCACGCCCCAGCAGCAGGCCAAGCTTCTGCGCGTTCTGGAGACGGGCGAGATCCAGCGGGTGGGCTCGTCCCGGACCCGGAAGGTGGACGTGCGCCTCCTGTCCGCCACCAACGCCAAGCTGACGGAGCTGGTGGCCGAGGGCGGCTTCCGGGAGGATCTGCTCTACCGGCTCAACACCGTGGAGATCCAGTTGCCGCCTCTTCGGGACCGGCCGGAGGACATCGCTCTCCTGGCCAGGCACTTTCTCAACCGCGAGGCCACCCACTACGGCAAGGAAGTGGAGGGCTTCGCCGCCGACGCCCTGGAGGCGATGCGCCAGCACCCCTGGCCGGGCAACGTGCGCGAGCTGGAGCACGCGATCGAGCGCTCGGTGCTCATGAGCCGGGGCTCCGTGATCCAGAGCGGTGATCTGGGCCTGCGCCGCAAAGCCGACGGTGGCGTGACCCTCGATCAGCTCACGCTGGACGAGGCGGAGCGCGTCCTCATCGAGAAAGCGCTGGCGCGCCACGCCGGCAACGTGAGCAAGGCCGCCGACGCCCTGGGCCTCAGCCGCTCGGCGCTCTACCGGCGCCTCCAGCGGCACGACCTCTCCTGACGATGACGCGGGAGGGTCCGAGCAGGTGGTCTCGCTTGAGCCACGACCGGCGGGTGCTTCTGCTGGCGATGCTCGTGGCCGTCCCGGGGGTGGCTCTGTCCCTCGGCCTCCTGTGGTTCGGGGGCTTCTCCCTCAAGGTGCAGTGGACCGTCACCCTGGTCGTGGTCTCGGGATGGCTGG
>DASWKP010000089.1:0-4234 GCA_036396575.1 Longimicrobiales bacterium
GCCGGCTCCAGCTCCGCTGCCATCGCGTCGATGACAACAACCGCTTCATGTACGAAGATCCAGACGCCTGCCAGGTCCAGGATCGCGCCACGAGTGTCCCTCGTTCAGAGGAGGTGCAGTATGCCTAGCACGCCAACGCGATCAGCCGCTCGTGGCCGCAGTCCCCACACCGTGCCCGAGCGAAGCCGTGGGCCAAGATGCCGCACCGGAGGTAGGCCCGGAAGTCACGCTCTACGAAGGACAGAACACCCCAGCCCGTGGGATCCTCGTCTTCAGCCCTGGCGAGGAAGGTCTCCAGGTGGTGCTGGACGACGGGGTAGAGAGGGGTGGTGGTGGGACGACGCGGCCGGTAGACGGCCGCGGCTGAGCCCGGATCGGGCACGGACGGCCGCGTCCGCCAGCGGGAGCCGACTCCCGCTCGTCGTGCCGCCCCGGTGGGGAAGGGCGTCTCGGGCATGCCCGAGACTGGTCAACGATCAGGGCGATGCCATGGCGGAACGAGACGCGGCACACCCGCCTCCGTGGATCACCCACCGGGCCGCACCACCCCCGGCCCCTGCGTGCTCCTCCGCGTTAGCTGCGGTTGCTGAAGACCCTCAGCTCCCCAGCTTCACCAGCCGCACCCGCCCCGCCCCGAACAGGTTCCTCAGCTCCTTGATGGTCTCGGGGCTCGCGTCTGCCTTGAGGCTGCGGGAGCGCAGGCGGGGTGCCCTGGAGCCGTTGTCGGCGCCCACCGTAAGCTCCACCGGAGCCTCGCCGGGGTGAGCGGCCAGCACCTCCCGGGCCCTGGCGAAGACGTCGGGCGCCACTTGGGAGCCCAGCGCCAGCTCGATCTGCACCGCGAGCCGCCCGCTCCGGGGCAGCTCCGCCAGGGGCTCCACCTCGTCCAGGAAGACGGGCGGATCCTCCTCGTCCCGCTCCCGGCTGCTCACCTTGCCCCGCACCAGGACCACCGCGTCGGGCTGGAGTTTGTCCCTGTTGGCCTGCCAGGTCTCCTTGAAAGCCAGGAGCGTGGCGGTGCCATGGAAGTCCTCGACGGTGACCTTGCCCCACTCGGAGTTGTCCCGCCGTGAGATCTGGCGGGCCACCCCGGTGACCACGCAGGCCATCTCCACGGCCTGCCCGGCGTGCTCGGCCAGGTTGCGACTATTCACGGCGTCGAAGGCCCGGACCACCTCCTGGAAGCGGTTCAGCGGGTGCCCCGAGGCGAAGAAGCCGAGCGCCTCTTTCTCGCGCGCCAGCCGGTCGTGCTCGGCCCACTCGGGCACGTCGGGCAGGGACGGGTCCACGCGTTCCAGAGCCTCGGCGTGCTCGCCTCCGAACAGGGACGCCTGACCCGCTTCCTGCTCGGCCTTCCTCGCCAAAACCTCCTGGTAGGCCGTGTCCAGACCCGCCAGGAGCTGGGCCCGATGTCCGAAGGCGTCCATGGCGCCGGCGGCGATGAGGGCCTCGCACGCCCGCTTGTTCAGGGCGCGCACGTCGATCCTCTCCAGGAAGTCGAACAGGCTCGTGAAGGGACCGCCCGCAGTGCGGGCCTCCAGTACCGAGGCCACGCCCGACGAGCCCACCCCCCGGACCGCTCCCAGACCGAAGCGGATGTGGCCGCCGTCGACGGCGGTGAACTTCCATCCCGACTGGTTGACGTCGGGAGGGTAGACCTCCAGCGGCTCGGCCAGGCCCGGGACGTAACGGGGCAGTTCCCGGCACTCCGCGATGTACTTCACCACGTCGTCCGTCCTGTCCAGGACCGACGACAGCAGGGCCGCCATGAACTCGGCGGGATAGTGCACCTTGAGCCAGGCGGTGTGGTACGCCACCAGCGAGTAAGCGGCGGAGTGGGACCGGTTGAAGCCGTAGCGGCCGAAGGTCTCGATCTGGTCCGCCAGCTCGGCGGCCGTGCGCCGCTCCACACCCCGTTCCACGGCGCGCTCCACGAAGCGCTCCAGGTCCGAGCGGATCAGCGCGGCGATCTTCTTGCCCATGGCCTTCCGGAGCACGTCGGCCTCGCCCAGGCTGTAGCCCGCCAGGACGTTGGCGATGCGCATGACCTGCTCCTGGTAGACGATGATGCCGTACGTGGGCTCCAGGACCGGCACCAGGTCCGGATGCAGGTAACGGACCTCCTCCTGGCCGATCTTCCTCCGCACGTAGGCGTCGGTCATGCCCGAGTCCAGGGGGCCTGGGCGGATGAGGGCGTTGGTGGCCACCAGGTCCTCGAAGCGGTCGCAGCGCATGGCCCGGAGCTTGTCGGTGGCCAGGTTGGACTCGAACTGGAACACCCCGCTGTTGCCGCCGTGGGCCAGCATGGCGTAGACCGCCGGATCGTCCAGGGGGACGTCGTCCATGCTCTCGTAGACGTCCCCCGTTTCCGGGTGCCCAAGCCCGCCGAGGCGCCGCTTGACCATCTCCACGGCGTCGTGGATGACGGTGAGGGTCTTGAGCCCCAGGAAGTCCATCTTGAGCATGCCCGCTTCGGCCAGGCAGTTCATGTCGTACTGTGTGACCACCAGAGCGTCCCCGCCCTCGCCGCCGTTCTTCCCGGGCTGGGTGCACACCGGCACATAGTCGCTCAGGGGGCCCGGGGCGATGACCACGCCCGCGGCGTGGACCGAGGCGTGGCGGCTCAGACCCTCCAGGGTCATGGCGTAGTCGAAGAGGCGCCTGTGGCGGTCGTCCAGGCCGTAGAGGTCCTTCACCTCCTTCAGCCCCTTCACTGCCTCCTCGACCGTGAAGCTCTGCCCCGGGGCGTTGGGGATGAGCTTGGCGATGCGGTCCGTCTCCGCGGGCTCGAAGCCCAGGGTGCGCCCCACGTCCCGTATCACCGCCCGGGACTTCATGGTTCCGAAGGTGATGATCTGTCCCACGGCCTCGGCGCCGTACTTTCCTCGCACGTACTCGATGACCTCGCCTCTGCGCTCGAAGCAGAAGTCGATGTCGATATCGGGCATCTCGACGCGCTCGGGGTTCAGGAAGCGCTCGAAGAGGAGGTCGAACTCGAGAGGGTCGATGTTGGTGATGCTCAGGGAGTAGGCCACCAGGGAGCCCGCTGCCGAGCCCCGTCCCGGCCCCACCGGGATGCCTTGCCCGCGCGCCCAGTCGATGAAGTCCCAGGTGATGAGGAAGTACCCCGCGTAGCCGGTGCCGCGGATCACCTCCAGCTCGTAGTCCAGGCGCTCCCGCACCTCGTCTGGAAGTGGGTCGCCGAAACGGGCCTTGGCCCCTGCCAGGGTCAGCTCGGTCAGGTAGTCGTTCTCGTTCCCGTGCTTTTCGGGAATCGGGAAGGCGGGAAGGTGGTACGATTTCTCGAAGGTGAGGGCGACCTGGTCGGCGATAGCCAGGCTGTTCTCCAGGACGTCGGGCCGCTCCGGGAAGCGCTCGGCGATCTCGGGGGCGCTCTTGAAATAAAGGCCCCGGTCGTACCGCATGCGGTTGGGGTCGTCGCGGTCCTTGCCGAGGCCGATGCACAGGAGGACGTCGTGGGCCTCGTGGTCGTCCGCCGTCAGGAAGTGCGCGTCGTTGGTGGCCACCACCGGGAGCCCCAGCTCGTCCGCGAGGCCGAACACACGCCGGTTCAGCTCGTCCTGGCCCTCGGAATCGTGGGCCTGTACCTCCAGGTAGTACCGGTCCGGGAACGTGTTGGCGTACCACGTGGCCGCCTCCCGGGCGCCGTCGTCGTCGCCGGCCATCAGGTGCCGGGCCACTTCGCCCGCCATGCACGCCGAGCTGACGATGAGGCCGCCGGCGTGGAGGGCCAGGACCTCGCGGTCCACGCGCGGACGGTGGTAGAAGCCCTCCGTGTACCCGATCGAGGAGAGCTTCACCAGGTTCCTGTACCCCTCCATGTCCCGCGCCAGGAGGACGAGGTGGTAGTAGGCACGCTCCCCCTGGCCGGAGCGGGACCGATCCCCCCGCGCTCCGGGGGCCACGTAGGCTTCCATCCCGATGATCGGCTTCAGCCCGTCCTTCAGGGCGGCCTTGTGGAAGGCCCAGGCGCCGAACAGACAACCGTGGTCCGTGAGGGCGAGGGCGGGCATCTCGAACTCCTTGGCCCGGCGGACCAGGTCCGTGATGCGGTTCGCGCCGTCGAGGAGGGAGTATTCCGAGTGGGTGTGAAGGTGGACGAAGCTCACGACGGCCGGTGCCCGGTTTGGAGGGGTGGGGACCCTCCATTGTAGGGCGCCCGCGCCCCCCGCATCAATCGCCGGAAGAGGGGTTTGGCGTGGCCGTTGAAGTT
>DASWKP010000090.1:0-29392 GCA_036396575.1 Longimicrobiales bacterium
TTGGGGGGGTGGGGGTGAGCGTGGCGTGGGGGGTTGGGCGCTTGGTGGAAGGGGCTGCGGACCGACAATACTATTTGTCTTGACAATTTTTACTGTCCGACCAATCTTCACCCTCCATGGCCGGCTCCACCCCCACCGCCCGCACCGCGTCGCCGAGCGCTCCGGACACCCTCACCGTCCTGCGGCGCCCCGAGCAGGCTGCGGCCCTCATGCACCCGATCCGCCGCCGCATCCTGGGGCGCCTCCGGGAGCCCGACTCGGCGGCGGGGGTGGCCCGGGCCCTGGACCTGCCGCGGCAGAAGGTCAATTACCACGTGCGCCTGCTCGAAAAGGACGGGCTGGTGGAGGAGGTGGACCGGCGACCCGCCGGCAACTGCGTGGAACGGGTGGTCCGGGCCACCGCCACCCACTGGCTCATCGGGCCCCAGGTACTGGGCGACCTCGAGGCCCGCCCGGAGGACGTGCCCGACCGCTTCTCAAGCGGCTACCTGGTGGCCCTGGCGGCCCGGACCATCCGGGAGGTGGCGGACCTGCGGCGCCACGCCGACGACGCGGGCCTCAAGCTCCCCACCCTCTCCATGGACGGCGAGGTGCGCTTCGCCTCTGCGGAGGACCAGAACGCCTTCGCCACCGAGCTCGCCGACGCGGTCACCCGCCTGGTGGCCCGCTTTCACGACGACGGCGCCCCCCGGGGGCGCTCCTTCCGCCTGGTCGTGGGCAGCCACCCGCTGCCCACGCCGGCCGAGGACCCGACCACCCCGCGCTCCGAAACGGGAGAGGACCCCCCATGACGAAGACCGGCGACGACACCCGTAGCCTCGAGATCACCCGGGACGTGGCGGCCTCGCCCGAGGCGGTGTGGCAGGCCATCAGCCAGGCGGAGGAGCTGGCCCGCTGGTTCCCCCTGGAAGCCCGCGTCACGCCGGGGGAGGGCGGCTCCATCTGGCTGTCCTGGGGACCCGGCTGCGAGGGCGAGGCTCCCATCCGCGTCTGGGAGCCGGGGCGGCGCCTGAGCTGGACCGAGGAGTTTCCCGACGGCTCCGGAGGCGTGATCCGCCTGGCGGTGGACTTCCACGTGGAGGGCCGAAGCGGCGGCACGGTGGTGCGCCTGGTCCATTCGGGCTTTGGCGCCGGCGCCGAGTGGGACGACCACTACGACGGGGTCAAGGCCGGCTGGACCTACTTCCTGCTCAGCCTGGCCTGGTACCTCGAGCGCCACCCGGGCCGGCCCCGGGGCATGGTCTGGATCCGGCGCCCCACGGAGCTCACCCGGCCCCAGGTGTGGAGGCGGCTCCTTGGACCCGGCGGGGTGGGCAGGGTCACGTCCCCGGACGCCGCGGAGGCGGGCCAACCGTTCAACCTGGCTCTCCCCGGGTCGGGGGCCCCGGGCGAGGTGGTCATCGCCGATCGGCCCTTCACGTTCGCCGCGACGTGCCCGGGCCTGGACGACGGCCTGCTCTTCCTGGAGATGGAGGGCCGGGGCGAGGGCCGCTGGCACTGCGGGGTGTGGCTTTCCACCTGGGGGTTGCCCCCGGAGCGGGTGGCAGCCCTGCAGGTGGCCCTGGACGCCGTGGGGGACGGCATCTTCGGAGAGGTGGGCTGACCCGGGAGGCGGGGCCCCTGTCCCACGATTCACCACTTCGCAGCCGTGGAGACCCCGCAACAGGGGCGTAGCTGCGTTCTCGGCGATTATTCATCACAACGCAACCATCGTAGCCACCGGACGGAGCCCAGGCTGCATTCCCTGCAATAATCCGCCACAGCGCAGCCTCGGCGCTTTCGCAGGTTACCAGGGCTGCGTTTTGAGCGATTCCGGCGCCAGGCGCAACCGCCTTGGGCACTGGAGAAGCCCTCCGCCGAGTCGTTACGTTGTCGCCTCACCCTCACCCGGCGCCCACGCCCTCCTTCCCTCGAAACACGCGGCCCATGAGCGAACAGAAGTTCATCTACCACATGCTGGGCCTGAAGAAGATCGTGCCTCCCAAGCGGGAGGTGCTGAAGGGCATCAACCTGTCCTTCTTCCCGGGCGCGAAGATCGGCGTGGTGGGCCCCAACGGCTCGGGCAAGAGCACCCTTCTGCGCATCATGGCGGGCCTGGACACCGACTTCCTGGGGGAGGCGTGGGCCGCCAAGGGGACCCGGGTGGCCTACCTGGCACAGGAGCCCGAGCTGGATCCGGCGTTGGACGTGCGCGGAAACGTGGAGGAGGGCGTCCGGGAGACCCGGGACCTTCTGCGTCGGTTCGAGGAGGTGAGCATGAAGTTCGCCGAGGTCTCCAGCGACGAGGACATGAACGCCCTCATCGAGGAGCAAGCTCGCCTCCAGGACCGCATCGACGCCTCGAGCGCCTGGGACCTGGACCGCACGGTGGAGATCGCCATGGACGCCCTGCGGGTGCCGCCCGCGGACGCGGACGTCACCACCCTGTCGGGCGGCGAGCGGCGCCGTGTGGCCCTGTGCCGGGTCCTCCTCGAGCAGCCCGACATGCTCCTCCTCGACGAGCCCACCAACCACCTGGACGCCGAGTCCGTGGCGTGGCTGGAGCACCACCTGGCGGCGTTCTCGGGCACCATCGTGGCCATCACCCACGACCGATACTTCCTCGACAACGTGGCCGAGTGGATCCTCGAGTTGGACCGGGGCGCCGGGATCCCCTGGAAAGGCAACTACTCCTCCTGGCTGGAGCAGAAGCGGGAACGCCTGCGGGTCGAGGAGAAGCAGGAGTCCGCCCGGCAACGCACCCTGGAGCGGGAGCTGGAATGGGTTCGCCAGGCGCCCCGAGCCCGGCACGCCAAAGGCCAGGCGCGCGTCAGCGCCTACGAGGACCTCCTCACCCAGGACGAGCGAGAACAGATCCGCACGGCGGAGATCCTCATCCCCAAGGGGGCGCGTCTGGGCGACGTGGTCATCCGGGTCGAGGGCGTCACCAAGGCTTTCGGGGATCGCATCCTCATGGAAGGCCTGTCCTTCGACGTGCCGCCGGGCGCCATCGTCGGCATCGTCGGGCCCAACGGCGTGGGCAAGACCACTCTGTTCCGGATGATCACCGGGGATGAGACTCCCGACGCCGGGACCGTCCAGGTTGGCAGCACCGTCCAGCTCGCCTACGTGGACCAGAGCCGCGACCATCTGGACCCCGCCAACACCGTGTTCGAGGAGATCTCGGGGGGCGCCGACATCCTGACCTTCGGTCGCGTGGACGTGAATCCCCGGGCCTACCTGTCCTGGTTCAACTTCCGGGGCGCGGACCAGCAGAAGGCCGTGCGTGTCCTGTCGGGCGGGGAGCGGAACCGACTCCACCTGGCCAAGCTTCTCAAGGAGGGCGGCAACGTGCTCCTCGTGGACGAGCCCACGAACGATCTGGACGTGGACACTCTCCGGGCCCTGGAGGATGCCCTCCTGCGCTTCGCCGGGTGCGTGCTGGTGGTAAGCCACGACCGCTGGTTCCTGGACCGCATCTGCACGCACACGCTGGCCTTCGAGGGAGAGAGCCGGGTGGTCTGGTACCCGGGATCATGGTCGGAGTACGAGGAGGACCGGAGGCAGCGGCTGGGGGAGGCGGCGGAGCAGCCGCATCGGGTGCGCTTCAAGAGGTTGGTCCGGTAGGTGGTTCGCGGGCGGTGTCGGTCGGGAGCGCCGGCCGCAAGCCGGGCTGCGAGCCCGGTGGGAACGGGTCGCTCGATTGCCTGTCGATCGCGCGGTTCTCCGGTCCGACCAGCCCTCTTCGTGCCCGGTTGTGGAGACCGTAACGATCATCGTAGGTTGTGGGGTGTAGACGCATCGCGGCCCTGTTTTCCTGAGGCGGAACCGGGGCCGCTTGCATCTCAGTGAGGCGGTGGAGACGCCCCCCCGAATGAGCGAAACCCCGCGGCCCCCGAAGGGGCCCAGAGACAACATCGACTCCGAGCACGCCCGTATCCTGGCCGAGGTCATGGACGACCAGGCCAAAAAGCAGGCCGCGCGTACGACGACGACGCCTGTGGCCCGGAGTGCGTCGGAGACCTCATTCTTCGTGCAGGTCGCCCTCCTGGCGTCGGGGACGTTCTTCTTCTACCTGCTCTTCTTCTCTCCCGCCTGGGTAACGCCCACCGCCGCCGAGCCCATCGCGCAGGAGACCGTCGATCAAGGGCTCCGGACCGCGATCTTCCTTTCCGCTCAACAGGTGGAGGGTTTCCGTCAGGACAGCGGCAGGCTTCCCGACAACACGCGAGAGGCCGGCGTCACCCTCTCGGGCGTCGAGTACACGCGTCTCGACGCCCAGACCTTCCAGCTCATCGCAACCCGGGGTGCCGACTCCCTCACGTATCAGTCCACCGAGCCCCTGATCGAGTTCCTGGGCGACGCCTTGGGCGTCCTCGCGGGAGGATCTTCACAATGAGCACGCCCGTCAACCGCGATGTGCGCCCCCGGGGCATGGGGTCGGCCGGCTTCACGCTCATCGAGATGGTGCTGGTGGTGGTGATCGTCGGCATCCTCATGGCCATCGTCGTGCCCAACTACAGAGCGATCCAGATGAAGGCGCGGGCCGCCTCCATCCTGGGCGACATCAGCGTGATCGAGCAGGCCGTTCGTGATTACCAGGCCGACTTGTTGAGCTGGCCCGCGGACGCGGCCGCAGGGGCCATCCCCGGCGGGTTGGGACCCTTCCTGCCCACCGGGTTCACCTTCGCCGGGGAGGAGTTCGTCCTGGACTGGGACAACTTCGCCGTTCCCGCGGGCCTCCCCGGAGATCCCGGGACCACCCGGATCCTCGGAGTCGGCGTGGTGACGGACAACGAGATGCTGGGCAATGCCCTGTTGGAGCTGTCCGGGACGCGGAACTGGTTCGTGACCGGGAGCAGCTACATTCGCATCATCGAGCGGACCTGAGCCCCGGTCCGGATGCCATGGCCCACGACGACACCGACCGATACGAGGATCCCGAGCCTATCGAGGGCCTCGAAGAGGACGAGGGCGATCAGAGCCTGAGCCTGGAGGTGGAGCGATCCCGGGCCGTGGAGGAGGTGCTGGCCGACCAGGCAGCCAAAGAGCAACTGCGGATGGCGCTGCGCCGGCGACCGGGAACGACGATGGGCCGGGTCGCTGCCCTGGCTGCTCTGTCCGCCGCCTCTCTCTACGCCTGGTTCATCTCTCCCGTCTGGTTGGACCCCGCACCACCCCCACCGGTCGCCCTGGAGCATGAGCGGGCGAGCCTCCGCTTCGCGATGTACATCCAGGCGCAGAGGATCGAGGCGTTCCGCGAGGAGCGGGGCCGGCTACCCGACGTCCTGGAGGAGGCCGGCGAGCCCCTGCCGGGGATGCGGTACGACCGGCTGGACGCTCGGACCTATCGACTCCGGGGCTCGGGAGACCGGACCACGTACCTGTACGTGTCCAGCGATTCCCTCTCCGTGTGGGCGGGGGACGCGACCGCGGTGCTGGGCCTGTCCCCATGAACGGGCGCGCCGCGGGCTTCACGCTGGTGGAAGTTCTGCTGGCTTCGGCCGTGGTGAGCATCGTGGCCCGGATCGCCATCCCCAACGTCCACGATGTCCTCCTCCGCGCGCGGGCCGCCGAGGCCGTGGCGGACATCCGTGCGGTGGAGGTCGCGGCCCACAACTACTGGGCCGACGAGCTGGGTTGGCCCGGCGACGCGCCGGCCGGCTCACCTCCGGCGGAGTTGATCGAGTACCTGCCAGACGGATTCAGCTTCACGAAGGATGGGTTCGTCCTGGACTGGGAGAACTGGAGGCTGCCGCACGGGCTCCCTGGCGATCCCGACGCAACCAACATCCTGGGTGTCTCGGTGGTCCCGGCCAACGAAGGGCTCGCCGGGGCCTTCCGGCAGGTTCTGGGCGGCTCCACCTGGTTCGTGGTGGGCAACACGTACACGTACATCGTGGAGCGCTGAACGAGGCTGGGCCGCGTCACCCGTCGGATCGCGGCCACAACCAGGCGGCTCCCCGGACGCCGCTGGAGTCGCCGTGGACGTGCCGTACCACGCGCGTGGTGACCTCGTCCGAGAAGACCCACGCGTCCAGGGCACCTTCCACGGCCTCGGGCAGGCCCGGGAGGTTGGACACGCCGCCACCCAGAACCACCACGTCCGGGTCCACGACGTTGATGACGGATGCCAGGCCACGCGCGAGCCGGCCTACGTACCGTTCCAGCGTCGCGCGTCCCGCAGAATCACCCGCCGCCGCGGCCTCACCGATCGACCGGGTCGACAGGGTCTGGCCCGTGCTCTCCGCGTGTGACCGTTCCAGGCCCGGCCCCGAACAGAAGGTCTCGATGCAGCCCCGCTTGCCGCAGTAGCAGGCGGGGCCCGGGCGCTCGTCGTCCTCCGGCCAGGGGAGCGGGTTGTGGCCCCACTCACCGGCGATGCGGCTGCCTCCCTGGACGCACGCCCCGTTCAGCACCCAGCCACCCCCCACACCCGTCCCGAGGATCACGCCGAAGACGCTGACCGCCCCGGCGCCCGCGCCGTCCGTCGCCTCGCTCAGGGCGAAGCAGTTGGCGTCGTTCATGACGCGCACCGGTCGATCCAGGCGCCGGGCCAGATCGACGTCGAGAGGCCGCCCGATGAGCCACGTGGAGTTGGCGTTCTTGACCAGACCCGTCGCCGGAGACAGGGCGCCGGGGATCCCCATTCCCACGGTCCCTCGGGCCCCCAGCTCCTCCTCGATGCCCTCTACGAGGCCGGCTACCGCCTCCACCGTCGCGTCGTACGTCCGGGGCGTCGCGACCCGGCGTCGAGTCACCTCCCGTCCCGAGGAATCCAGGGCCAACGCTTCGATCTTCGTGCCGCCCAGATCCACGCCGAGGCGAAGGGACGGTCCTGGCCGGCTCGTGTCGGCCGGGCTGTCAGCCACGGTTCCGCGACACCACGTCCAGGATGCGGTCATGGCGAGCGAAGATGACGAGGTCGTCACCGGCGGCGACCACGAGGTCCGGGCCTGGCTGGACCGTGCTGTCCTGACCGTGACGGTGGAGGACGATGTCCATCGACTCGCCTTCCTGGAGGGCGCGGATCGTCTGTCCCTCCATGAAGGAGCCCTCTGCCACCTCCAGCCGCACGGTGCTGTATTCCACGCTTCCGATCACCAGCGTCTGCGTGATGTCGATTCCGACCGCCGCCCCGGCGAAGGCCGGGGCCGACAGGTCAGCGGCGGACAGGACGGCGTGGACGCTCAGGATCCGCTGCAGCCTTCCGGCGGAGGCGGGATCCCACATGCGCACCACGACGCGCGCGTTCGGGTTGAGATCCCGGACGGTGAAGGCGGCGTCCTGGTTGACCTGGTCGTCCGCGGTACACGCGACGAACGCCTCGGCCTCGGCGATGCGAGCCCCGTCCAGGATGGCCTGTTTGCGGCCGTCCCCCCGGACCACGGGCACGTTCAGCCCCGACAGGACCGCCATGGCCTCCTCGCCGGGGCTGTGGTCCACCACCACCACTTCCCGGCCCATATCCGTGAGGTCGCGGGCCACCCTGAGGCCCACGTGTCCGGCACCGAGGACCACCACGTGGTTTCGATAGGTCATGGCCAGGGCCTCTCCCCAGGCGTCCCTGTCTTCGCTGCGGTTGAAGAAGAGCTGCACGAAGTCCGCCGCGCCCTGGGCCACCAGGATCACGAACAGGGCGGGCAGCGCGTACCAGAAGACCACCAGGTACCACTCCGGCGGGGGCGACTCGGGCGCCTCCAGGACCATGAGCTGCACCATGATGTACGGCCGGTCGATCAGCGGGATGCGCACCCCTCGCGCCAGTTGGTACAGCTCCCCGTAGAGGAGGCCCCCGACGATGGTGACCACCAGGAAGGCGAAGATCGGTCCCCGAAACTCGCGCAGCAGCGCCACGACGTGGTGGCGGGCCGCGCCGACGCGCAGGCGCACCATGCGCCATCCGCCCCGGCGCGGAGCCGCCAGTCGGCTGCGGACGACCGACCTCAAGCCGAACCCTCCATCAGCCTCCCGATTTCAGCCGCTCCACTTCCCTTGCGAAGCTGCGAACGTCGTCCTCGTCGAAGGCGTCCGACAGGTCGTCGCCGTCCACCTCGAAGTCGTCCAGGTCGGCGATGCCATCCTCGAGCTCGATCACGAGGCGGCCGTCCTGCCAGCGGACGTCTCGCACGTCCTCCAGGTCGTAGGACACCGACGCCTGGAGGGCTCGCGACATGCCCTTGGCGACGGCGGCCAGGATGGCCGCCTCCAGGCCTTCCGCGTCATCCCTCTCCTCCGCGATCTCGTCCTCCACCTCGCGGCGCGTCTCGTCCGACAGGGCGAAGTAGATGGCGTCGTCGGTCAGCGCGAGCTTCATCTTGTCGTCCCGGCTGACGATGCTGAAACGGTCGGGCTCTCCGCTCTCGGAGAAACTCACCGCGGCGCCGTCCTCGTCGACGCGGAAATCGCACGCGGCGGCCGACAGCACCGTCGAGGCCAGGGCAGAGATGGCAATCCAACGCATGGTGTTACTCCTTGTCGAGACCGATCTCGGGCACGACGCCCGTGGGCGCCCCCCTTCGGTCATCCCTACGATCCCGCCGCAGGCGATGTTCTGCCACCCCCGGTCTGCATCGCCCGCACGTAGGGCCGGTGGGCGAACAACGCCAGGGCTCCCATGGCGCCCACCAGGATCGTCTGGGCGGGAGGCAGGAGAATGAAGGCCAGGCCGCTCCATGGCAGGGGACCCGAAGCAAACGCCACGTGGAGGGCTGCCGCGGAGGAGCCCGACATCAGCAAGGCGCCGAGCAGGACGAAGGCCGCCGCTCGCGGACAGGGGCTCGATCCCAGCCACCCCACGACCACGGCCATGAGAGCGTACGGCACGTAGGGCACCAACGCCAGGAAGGCGAGGACGCCCGTGCCGTCGACCGGGGCGCGCGCGAAGGTGATCTCCACGAACGCCGTCCAGCCCGCGCCCGCCAGGAGGACCGCCCAGCCCAGCCAGGGCAGCAGTCGGCGCACGAGCCCCGACGCCAGCCGTCGCGGTCCCCGGGGCCGTCGATCCAGGTCCAGGCCGAGGATGTCCGGCGTCATGCCGGCCCCTTACCAGCCATGGTCGAGCGTTCGCATGCTATCGTGCGCCATGCGCACATCCTGGTGAAAGGCACGCACGGGAGTCAACGCCGCGCACCTCACGCAACCCGGCCGCGCCACACCCGGTGCGGCCCCCGGTCGCCCAGCGTGTCCACCCTGGAAAAGGTCCCCTCCAGGAGGGACTGGACGGCGATACGTCGTTGGAGCACCATGACCAGCCCGCCTCCGGGGTTCAGATGCGCGACGCAGCCCCGGACCAGGGCCTCGAGCACGCCGAGGGACTCGGCCTTTCCCACGTGGTAGGGCGGGTTGCTCACCACGAGGTCGTAGCTGCGTCCGCGGACGGCGGTCCACCCGTCCCCCAGCAGCGGCTCAACCTCCGGGACGTTCTCCCGGGCCGCCTCCAGCGCGATCGCGTCGGCGTCCAGGAGGTCGACGCTGACTTCCCGGCCCCGGGCCGCGACGAGCCCCCCCAGCACCCCGTGACCACACCCGAAGTCGAGGACGCGCGCCCCATCCGCGACGCGCGGGAGGCACTCCGCCAGCAGGGCGCTGCCCTCGTCCAGCCGGCCGTGGGCGAACACGCCGGGGTAGGATACCCAGGGACGGGAAAGCTCGGGCAACGGCAGGTCGAAGCTCTCCCGCCAGGCCCGCAATGTGGGGCGAACCACCGCCTCGGGCCGCAGGTCCCGCGCCTCGACGAGGCGGCATCGGCCTCCCGTGGCAAGGGTGCGCACGGTCTGGAACAGCCGCGACAGTCGCCGGCCGGCGGAGCCCGCCCCTTCGTCCCCGGCTCCGTAGACCAGCAGACGGCCGCCGTCTTCCAGCACTCCCGCGGAAGCGTGGAGCGTCATGTCCAACTCTTCCTTGGCGCGGGGTAGCCGCACGGCCACGGTGCGGCACGGACCCTCTCCGGGCCACGCCGACGCCGTGACCCCGCCCAGCGCGCGGCGGTGCCACACCGTCGCTTCGAGGCCCAGACGTGCCATCGCCTCGGGCACGTCGGGCAGCGGGTCCAGGAAGACCCGGGCCGGTCCCTCCGCCCCCCGGGCCTCCAGGTGCCGCGCCGTCAACGCCGCCGCCGCTTCGTCCCTCCAGCCCGGCTGGCGGCTCACCTCAGCACCCTCATCCGCGTCTCCTTTCCGCACCGGTGTCGGGAGAATTCCCCACACGAGCTTCAGGATGGCTCCTACACACATTTCCGGCCAGGAACGCCTATCCTACCGTTGGAGGGGTCCGTGATGCCGGCCCTCGCGTCGTGCGGGCGGACCCGGTGACTTTCGTGTGGGGAGGTCGACGTGCCGCCATCCGCCGTTCGGACTCTGCTCAAGAACCCCGGCTTCACCCTGCCGGCCCTGCTGATCCTGTCACTGGGCATCGGGGCCACCGTGGCGATCTTCGCCGTGGTGGACGGGATCCTCCTGGAGCCGCTGGACTTTCCAGACTCGGACCGCCTGGTGACCCTGTGCGAGGTGAACCCCTCGACCCAGGGCTACTGCGTGGGCTCGGTACCCAACACGCGGGACCTCGGAGAGAACGCGCGCACGCTCGAGGCGGCCGGAAGCGCCCGGTGGTGGTCCTACCCCTTGCGCGACGACCGGGGCAGCCTGGCCGTGGCCACCGCCATCGCGACGCCCGAGTACCTGCGGGTCCTGGGGGTGAAGCCCCTGCTGGGCCGCGTCTTCACGGCGGATGAAGTGGGCGAGGAGGGGAACGATGTTCTCATCCTGACCCACGCCTTCTGGCAGAGCCGCTACGGTGGGGACCCGGACATCGTGGGCCGGACCGTCCAGGTGGATGACGAGGCCGTCGCCATCATCGGCGTGCTCCCGGCCGACTTCGGCGTGCCGGGGCTCGAGGGTACCGACGTGTGGCGTCCCGTCCACGTGTCCCCCGACGACGAGGAGGCCCGGGTCTGGCGCGGATTCCAGACGGTGGCTCGCTTGGCGCCCGGGGCGTCCCTCCGGGAGGCCCGCACGGAGCTCACGGCCCTCTACCGCTCCATGGGGCTCAGCCACGAAGTCATCACCGACGACTGGCGCCTCGTGGTCCGGAGCCTCCTGGACGAAGTGGTGGGCGACACCCGCGGGGCTCTCCTCTCCTTCCTGGGCGCCGTGGCCCTGCTCCTCACCATCGCGTGCGCCAACGTGGCCAACCTGCTTCTGGTGCGCTCGGCCCGGAGACGCCAGGAGTTCGCGGTGCGGGCGGCGCTGGGGGCTCGTCAGGAGCACCTGGTAGGGACCGTCCTGGCGGAGAGCCTGGCCCTGGCGCTCCTGGCAGGCGCCGTGGGCGTCGTGCTGGCGTGGTGGGGCAGCGGCCTCTTCGTGGCCCTGGCTCCGGCGGGCGTCCCCCGCCTCGACAACGTGGGCATCGACCCGGGCGTGCTCCTGTTCGCGGTCCTGGTCTCGGCGGGAACCGTGGTGCTGTTCGGCCTCCTCCCCGCCCTGCGGGTCCGGGACTCGGACCTGGCGGCGCAGCTCACGTCCAGCCGGGGCTCCCGGGGCAGCCCGGCGGGCACGCGCCTGCGCCGGGGGCTGGTCGTGGCCGAGATGGCCCTCTCTCTCATGCTCCTGTTCGGGAGCGGGCTCCTGGCCCGGTCCTTCGCCGGCTACCTGCGGTGGGACCCCGGCTTCGATCGCGAGGGCCTCATGGTGGCGTCCGTCATCGCGTCCACGACGCGATTCCCGGACGGGGCGAGCGTCCGGGCGTTCTGGGGCCAGGTGGAGGAGGAGCTGGCCACCATCCCCGGGGTCCAGGGTGTGTCCACCGCCTCCGCCGTGCCCCTGCGGGGAGGCGAGGAGAGCTCCAAGTTCATCTACGAGGGCGGAGAGGCCATCCCCGAGGAGGACCTGCCCGTCGCTCGCTTCTACGACGTGGGGCCGGGGCACTTCGCCAACATGGGGGTGCCCATGCGCCAGGGCCGGGAGATCGGCCCCGAGGACGACCCGGGCGGGGCCCCCGTCGCCATGGTGAACGAGACCTTCGCCCGCCTGGCCTGGCCGGGGGAGGAGCCCCTGGGCAAGTGGATCGAGCCGGTGTTCGCCGAGGGGTCGGGGCGCATGGAGGTGGTGGGCGTAGTGGCCGACGTCCAGCCCCTGACTCCCGGCGAGGCGCCGCGTGCCGAGATGTACTGGTCCAACCGGCACTTCGGCCGCTGGGGCAGCATGGTCCTGGTGCGGGCCCGGCCTGGCGCCACCGACGTGGCCGCCCGGGTCCGCGCCCGCCTCCTGGAGCTCGATCCCGACATGGCCCTGGGCGGGGTCCAGAACATGGACGATCTGCTCCGGCGGCCCCTCGCGGTACCGCGATTCAACTTCCTCCTCATCGGAGTGTTCGCGGCCGTCGCCCTGGTCCTGGCCATCGTGGGGGTCTACGGTGTGCTGGCGTACACTGTCGCACAGCAGGCGCGGTCCATCGGCATCCGCATCGCAATGGGCCAAACGGGCAGGAGCGTGCTCCGGTCGGTGCTCAGAGAAGGCGGTGGCCTCGCCCTCATGGGGATCGGCGTGGGGATCGTGGGGGTCTTCCTGTTCGGGCCCCTGGTGGCGGGCCTGGCCCACGGCGTGTCTCCGAGGGACCCGCTGACCCTGGCGGCGACGGCATCCCTCCTGCTCGCCTGCTCCCTCATCGCCTGCTACGTGCCGGCCCGGCGTGCCAGCCGCGTGGATCCGGCCTCGCTCCTCCGGGAGGAGTGACGGCGGGCATCGGTCCCCGTCCGCGGGGCGATCAGGACTCGGCCCAACCCCCGCGGGAATAGTGGTTGGTGAAGCTGTGCGGCTGGACCGCGAGGTAGTGACGCGGCCATCCCCTCCCACCACGCAAGGCATACCTCACCAGGCCGAGCCAGTAGGCGGGCGCCACCCAACGAAGGGCGAACCACTGCCAATCGACCGGATTGAAGTAGGAGGGAGGCAGCACGATCGAGGGCTCGTCGTCCCCGATCGTGGAGAGGTAACGCATGGCCCGAGCGTGGAACGGCATGTAGGTGATCTTCGAGGCCTGTTCCATGATCGTCATGTCCTTCCGCGCACTGCGGCCGAAGGCGCTGTGGACCGGGGACACGGTCAACGTCCCGGTGCGCTTCCACAACCTGCGCACCTTCTGCAGGTACTGCGGAAAAATCGGATGGCCCGGCCGTGTGGCCACCAACGAATTGCAGATCACCACGGGCCGCGGAGCCATGGCCGGCGCCAGGAGGTGGAGCGCCGGGAAAGCGCGCAGCGTCCCGTAGAAGTCGTACCGGTAGTGGAACGGATCCAGGGGCCGGTAACACTGATAGTCCGTATCCACGTAGAGGCCGCCGAACCGGTGCAGCAGCTCCGCCCGCAGAATGTCGGCCTTCTTGCCGATGTGGTCGGTGGACTCGAAGAGGTCACGGGTGCCGAAGTCCAGCTCCGCGATCTCACGGTCCGTCCACAGATGGTGCTCCCAATGGGGATGGAGCTCGATCCAGCGCTCGCGCCACCTCCGGTAGGTTTGCGGAAGCTCACCCCCGATCCAGATCTGGTGCATGACCAGGGGGATCCTCGGCTCCGGAGACGCGGGAACGCGGGCGGGGTGCCAGCGTTCGTACAGAGCGCCCAGAAGGGCGAGCTCCGCCCGCTGGGAGGACGAAGCGAAGAGCCCAACCATCCCCTCGTCCAGGAAGGCGCGATCGAAGGTGGCCGGCAGATCGTCAGGCGGGAACAGCGACGTCAGGTCATCTCTCCCAGCACTGCTCGCAGCGTGGCGAGCGCCCGGCCGGCCTGGTCCTCGGAGAAGACCAGGGGCGGCCGGAAGCGCAGGGAACGCGGCCCACACGGCAGAGCGGCCAGTCCGCGGTCCCAGCAGCCCTGTCGCACTCCGGCCCGGAAGGCGCCGTCGGGCAGGTCCATCGCCAGAAAGAGACCGCGCCCGCGGACGTTGGTGACGACATCGAAGTCGCAGGCCAGACTCTCCAGCCCCTGCTTCATGGCGGCCCCCACGCGTGCGGCGTTCTCCACCAGACGCTCGTCCCGGATGATCTCCAGGTACCGGGCGCAACGCACCATGTCCACCAGATTCCCTCCCCAGGTGGAGTTGATGCGGCTGGAGACGTGGAAGACATTCTTCTCCACGTCGTCGATGCGACGGGTACTCATGATCCCGCACACCTGCGTCTTCTTGCCGAAGGCGATGATGTCCGGGGTCACGCCGGTCTGTTCGTAGGCCCACATCGTGCCCGTGGTCCCGAAGCCCGTCTGGACCTCGTCGAAGATCAGCAGCGCCTCGTGGCGGTCGGCATACTCCCGGAGCCGGGCGAAGAACTCCGGGCGGAAGTGATGGTCGCCGCCCTCCCCCTGTATGGGCTCGATCAGGATCGCCGCGATCCCGTGGGGATCCGCCTCGAAGGCGGCCTCGATCTCGGCGCAAGCCTGCCCCTCCCTGGCGGACACGACCTCCTCGTCCATCGGAAAATCGATCCAGGGGCTGCTGACGCGAGGCCAGTCGAATCGGGGGAAGTCGCGCGTCTTGGCCGGGTCGGTGTTGGTCACCGACAGGGTGTAGCCGCTGCGGCCGTGGAACGCGTCTCTGAAGTGCATGATCCTGTCCCCGCCTCCCTCCACGCCCGCCGCCCGGTTCTTCTGGGCCTTCCAGTCGAAGGCCGCCTTCATCGCGTTCTCCACCGCCAGGGCGCCTCCGGCGATGAAGAACAGATACCGAAACTCGTCGGGTGCCGCCAGCTCCCGGAATGTCTTCACGAAACCGGCGAATTGGCGGGAGTAGATATCGCTGTTGGCGGGGTTCGAGAGAGCGGCGGTCAGGAGGGACCGGCGGAAGCCTTCGTCCTCCATGCCCGGATGGTTGTGTCCCACCGGCAGCGTCGCGAAGTACCCGTAGCAGTCCAGGTACTCCTTGCCCTCGAGGGCGTCCACGATGACGGCTCCGTGGGATTTCTCCAGGTCGATGACCACGTGGAAGCCATCCACCAGGATGTTCTGTTTGAGGACGGGAAAGACCTGATCGGCTGGGACGGTGATCTCAGGCATGACGTTCTCCGGAAGGCGCGAATCGGGATGAAAGCGGGGCTTGCGCCTGTGGAGCCAGGAAAGGCGGGAGGAACCTCCGGAGCAGCCTGTGCGGGGCGTGCTCCCGGCTCAGGCGCGCCGGGTATCGGGGGGCGCGAAGATGCCGGGACGGTCGTCGAGAGGGCGTCGGATCATGGTGATCCAAATGTAGAGGAGCCCCCGCCGGCGGGCGAGGGCCCCTCGACTTCAACGGATCGGGTCCCCAGCGCGTCAGCCCGTCGGGCACCCCATGGGCTGCTGTCCGCCCCGGCCGCCGAAGCCCCGCCCGCCGCCCGCCGAGGGCAGGGGCTTTCTGGGCATCAGCTCGTCCCGGTTGGCCGTCAGGTAGACGAACGTCGCCACCACCACGGCGTTGTGCTTCATGTCCACTTCCTGAATCCGTTCGTACACGTCCTGGCTGGAGTGATGCGTACGGCTGCCGTATTCAACCGGGTCCTGGATGAACTGGAAGCCGGGCAAGCCGACGGCGTCGAAAGAGAGGTGGTCCGTCCCCCCGGTGTTGCCCGGGAACAGGTGCCCCACGCTGATACTGTCGCTGTGGAGCATCGTCATCCAGTCCGCGAAGATGGGCGCCACGGCCTGGTTGCCCTGGAGGTAGACGCCCCGGATGGCGCCGGTGCCGTTGTCCACGTTGTAGTAGGCCGAGAACGTCTCGTGCTCCGGCAGCAGCTCCATGGTCGCCCGGTCACCGAAGTGGTCCGCCACGTACTCCCGGGAGCCGATGAGCCCCTGCTCCTCGCCGGTCCACAGTCCGATGCGAACCGTGCGCCGCATGGGCAGCCCCGTGGCCTTGAGGATGCGCATCGCCTCCATCATGACCGCCGAGCCAGCGGCGTTGTCCGTTGCGCCGGTTCCCGCGTGCCAGGAGTCGAAGTGGGCCCCGAGCATGACCACTTCGTCGGCCAGGTCCGTGCCGGGGATCTCGGCGACGATGTTGAAGGAGTTCAGCTCGTCGGTGTAGAACGAGTTCCGCACGTCGAGCTCCATCCGCACGGGGATCCCCTTCTCCAGGATGCGCCAGATGCGGCCGTAGTGCTCCGGCGTCAGGCTGAGCAGGGGAGTCGCGGCGGTCGCCTGCGCGTCCCTGCTCCCGCCGCCGCCCACAAAGACGTTGCCGCCGTGGGAGTTCCCGGAGCCCGGTCGCAGGACAGCCGCCACGCCCTCGTCCAGAAAACACTGCTGGAGGTTCACCAGAGGACTCCCGCCGGCGGGTAGGGGTGGGGCCCCGCCGCCACGGCCGCCGAACCCGCCGCGCCCCGTCGGGAGGGGATACGGGTTGGCACGGGCGTTCAGCTCCTCCTCGGTGTAACGATGGGCGGGCGCGTCGAAGAGGGCGCCCAGCTCCCTCGGAGCCTGGCTCACCACGATTTTGCCGCTCAGCGTGCCCCGGTACGGCGCGAAGTCGGCCGCTGTGCGCACCGTGGTGGGCACCATGACCACCTCGGTGGTCACTGGCCCTCGCGTTCCGTCGCTCCACGCCGCCGGATAGGCGATGACGGGGAACGGCACCGGCTCGGTGACCTGCGCCACGGTGCGGTCGTTGACCCAACCCCGCCCGAAGGGGCCCCACCACTCGTAGGCGGCGTTGGCCAGGCCCCACTCCTCGAACGTCTCGATGGTCCAGTCCCCGGCCTGCTTCGAGATGGGAGAGCCCGTGAGCCTGGGACCGTAGACGTCCGTGAGCCAACTCATGACGTTCATGACCTGGGAGCGCTGGAAGCCTTCGGCTTTGATGCGCTCCACGGCGAGGGTGTCGATGGGCTCCGCCGGCCGCTGGAACCCGAAGCCCTGGGCGGATCCGGAAGCTGGGACCACCAACCCCGCGAGCGCGCTCGCGGCCAGGGTCAGGGCCCATCCGGCACCGTTGCGACGGTCACCGTTCATCGTTCCTCTCCTCCATCTGTGTGGATCCTCCCGTGGCGGCCCCGCTCGCGCGGCTCGGACCGAGCCCCTGCGAAAGCCAAGGTAGAAGGGGCTTTCCGGGTCAGGCAAGCCGAGGTGACACGCCGACGTGAGGCGGGATCGGGCAGGCTCGCAGACTTCATTGTTCGCGGAAAGCGGGTCGCATGCTGGGCAGCGAGTCAAGGAGGCTTCATCACGGGTTCCCCCTCCTCGCTGCCGCGAGCGGCCTGATGGGGAGGAAGTTCCGCCGGACATCATCCAAGGGCCGCGGGAGAGTGGATGGCCACCCACGCGCGCAAGGTGGGGCGCAAACATCACATGGCGTGCAGGCGAAACAGCTCCGTGCAAGATCGACCGCCATTTCTGGCGGTGCACATCACACGGCCGCCGAAGGGCTTTCGGCCCGTGGCGCATTGACCGCCACATTTGGCGGTGAAAGCCACATCGCCGCTGAGGCGCCGCGCGCCGTGTGATGTTTGCACCCGTCCGTGCGATGGCCACCCGCGCGCCGTGTGATTGCACCCATCCGTTCGATGGCCACCCTCGCGCCGCTCGCTCCCGCCCCCGTCGGAGATCGCGCGCTCCGGCCCTCCTCGCTCGCTCGTCCGAAGACGACGTCGACGAGTTGCCACTCCCGCTTCGGCACTCACTTGCGACCCTTCGCTCGGACCCGCAGTTTTGACATTGTCAAAGCCACTGTGTGCGGAGGCGGTGGATGGGCCTTGGTGATCTCCAGCAGATGACGATGCTCGCCGTGGCACGGCTCGGTGCGGAGGCGTACGGAGCCGCGATTCGGGCGGAGCTGATGAGCGTCGCGGGGCGCGAGGTGTCGGTGCCCACGGTCTACGTGACCCTGGTCCGTCTGGAGGAGCAGGGTCTGGTGACGTCTTCCGAGGTGGCTCCAGAGGGAGGCCGGGGCGGGCGCGCACGCCGCGTCTTCGCCCTCACCCCCGCGGGATGGGAGGCACTGGAGTGGGCTCGCGCTGCCATGTCCCGTCTGTGGGAGGGGGTCGTGCCTCCGTGAGCGGGCGGCCTGGAGGATCCCTCTCGCGCATCTTCCGCCGAGTCCTCCCCGGGTCCCTGGGGGAGGAAGCGCGCACCGAGCTCGAGGAGGAATATCACCGGCGTCGCCATGCGAACGGACGGGCGTCCGCCTGGATCTGGTACGCCGGCCACCTCCTTTACCCCGACACGTGGCGCCTGGCGCTGGCACTGAGGCGCACGGGAGCCCGCCGGGAAGCAGCCGGAGGGAGACGACCGCGGAAGCGCGGCATAGCAGGGCACGTGTCGGTGCTGGACCTCAAGATCGCCTACCGGATGCTCGTCAAGCATCCCGGGCTGACCGTGACCGCCGGGTTGGCCGTCGCGTTCGCGGTAACCCTCGCCGCGGTGAGCTTCGAGTTCTTCACCGACGTGTTCTATCCGACCCTCCCGGTCGACGAGCCGCACGAGCTGGTCGAGATCCGCACCCGCGAAGTCCGGACGGGGGAATTCGAGACGCGGGTCCTCGACGACTTCTTCGTCTGGCGCGAGCACGCGCGTTCCGTCGAGGACATCGGCGCGTTCGAGACGTCCCGACGCACTCTCCGGACCGAGGACCGCGTCGGCCGAACGGTCTGGGGGGCGTCGATGACGGCGGCCGCCTTTCACATCGCGAGGGTTCCACCGCTCATGGGGCGCGGACTGACCGCCAGCGACGAGGTCGTCGGCGCTCCCGGGGTGGTGGTGATCAGCTACGAGGTCTGGCAGTCGACCTTCGCGGGTGATCCGAATGTGGTGGGGCGTGGGGTCCGGCTGGGTACCGAGCCCGCGACGATCATCGGAGTCATGCCGGCAGGCTTCCGGTTCCCGATGTGGCACGACCTGTGGGAGCCGCTTCGCTACACCGCTACGGACTTCGCGCCGGGCGAGGGCCCGGCCCTCCAGGTGGTCGGCCGGCTCGCGCCGGGCTCATCGTATCGTGCGGCAGAGGCCGAGCTGGCCGGCCTTGCCCTCCACGCCGCGGCGCACGATCTCGAGCGACACCAGAACCTGAGGCCCGACGTGGTCCCCTACGGCCGCCTCCCGTTGCCCCAGCCGGACGCGGTGACGGCCGGGATCTACTGGGCCTCGATACTCTTCTTCGCGATGCTCCTGGCGCTGGTCTTCGGCAACGTCGCGCTCCTCCTCTTCGCCCGAACCGCCTCACGGGAGAGGGAGATCGTGGTGAGGAGCGCGTTGGGCGCATCACGCGCGCGCATCGGGGCTCAATTGGTTGCCGAGGCCCTGCTGCTCGCCGGGGGCGCGGCCGCGGTGGGCCTCGCCGTGGCAGGGTGGGGGCTCGACCTTTTGGTGGAGGTCATGAGGACCCTCCAGGAAACAGCCTTCGGGTACTGGGTCGGGGGCGAAATCTCACCGCGGACAGCCCTCTACGCCCTCGCCCTCGCAGGGGCGGGAGCCGTCGCGTGCGGGGTCGTGCCTGCGCTAGAGGTCACCGCGCGCGGAGGCCCCTCTTCGCGACGGGGGCTGGGTGTGGCCGCTTCCGGGCCCGAGTCCGGGCGCCTCTGGGGCGGCATCATCGTGACGCAGATCGCGGCCACCGTGGCTTTCCTGCCGCCTCTGATCATCTTCGGGATCGGGACCCTGACCATCCGGAACGCCGAGTTCGGCTTCGCCGCGGCAGAATACCTGTCGGTCCGGTTGAGGACGGACAGGACGCCGATCCCCGGCTTGACCCTGGCGGAGTCGCGAGCCGAGCACGCGGCGCGCCATGTGGCGGCCGTCGACGAGCTCGAGCGGCGTCTGGAGACGGACCCGGGCGTAGGCGCGGTGACGGCGGCGGGTCAGGTCCCGGGAGGATACCACCAGTACGCCCGGATCGAAGTGGACGGTGCGGCGGCGCCGGCCCATTCGGCATCCGGTCACCGGGTGGAGAACGTGGCGGTGGACCCGGATTTCTTCGATGCCCTGCGTGTGCCGATCGTATCGGGTCGTGGCTTCGACGCGTCGGACATCGAGTCGGGTGAGCGCGTCGTCGTGGTCAACGAGGACTTCGTCCGCGTCGTTCTCCGGGGCCGGAGTCCCTTGGGTCGTCGGCTGCGCTACGTGGCTCCGCGAGACCCGGAGGCGGACCGGCCCGAGTTCGTCATCGTCGGCGTCGTGAAGCAGATCGCGATGAACACCAACCCCAACAGGCCCGATTCGCCGGGGGTCTATCATCTCCTCCGTCGGGCTGGCGTGTCCGATCTCCATCTGATCATGCGGACCGGGGACGACGCGGCTTCCTTCACGCCACGGCTGCGGGCGCTCGCGGCGGACGTGGCGCCTTCGCTCCATCTTCTGGACATCCGGCCGGTGAGCGAGGCGGCATGGGACCGGGAGTTGGCCCACGTCGCGTTGTTCTGGTTGATGCTGTCGGCGGGTGGAATGGCCCTCCTCATCTCCCTGTCCGGCATCCATGCGATCATGTCGTTCAGCGTCTCGCGGCGTACGCGGGAGATCGGCGTTCGGGTCGCGCTCGGTGCCAGTAGCCTCCAGGTGGCTTCGGCGGTCCTGTCCCGCGCCCTTCGGCAGATCGCGATCGGGGTCGTGGCCGGCGGGATCGTGGCCTGCGGTGTCCTCTACAGCTTCCAGGTCGGGGTGGTGGGGCAGATGACGATCAGCGCTGCCCAAGCCAGCATCTTCGCCAGCTACCTCGCGACGATGGTCTGCGTGTGCCTGTTGGCTTGCCTGGTACCGACGACGCGAGCCCTCCGGATCGAGCCGACGGAGGCGTTGAACGCGGAGGGATAGCTCATGGAGGCCACGGGTGGACCACCCGGCGGCTGCGAAAGCCTCGTTTCAAGGGCCCGTTTAGGCCCGTTTGACACACCCGTGGTGCCTGTGAGATCTGCCGCGCACCGCCTGGTCGAGGAAGCCGATGCCGGCCCTGGCTTCGAGAGCGGTCAGCCGTCGTGGAGGGCCTTGGCCGGGTCGTCCCGCAACACACTCCGCACCGGAAGGGCAACGGCCACCACTCCGGCGACCCATAGTCCCGCCACCACAGTCGACACCAGGGCGGGCTCGAGCAGCGTAGCCCCGAAGAGGTCGGCATCGGCTCGCGGGGCGAGCTCACCGATTGGGTGCGGGAGGGCGGGCTCCAGGAGTCATGGGCTTGAACCCCGCCACTGCGGGTGAGGTCCTGTTTGACCACACGGCGAGCCCTATGTAAAATAGTACATATGCGACGAATCACCTATCCGGCCGCCTGTGTCCTTCAGGCCCTCGCCATCGGCGAGAGGTACGGGTTTTCCATCATGGACGCGACGGGATTGTCCTCCGGGACCGTGTATCAGATCCTGCGGCGCTTCGAAGGTGAAGGTCTCGTCGCATCATGCTGGGAGGAGGGAGAGGAGCCCAAGCTCGGCCGACCGCGGCGCAGGTACTACGAGCTCACCGGCGAAGGAGAGCGTGCTCTGGAGCGCGCGGCGGAGCGGTTCAGCCGTCACGAAGCGCTCTTCCGGCCGGCGTCGTCATGAGCACGGTCGACGTCGCCGGGAGCGCGCCGTGATGATGCGGCGCTGGCTGCGTGTCTGTGCCCTCCTCGTCCCGGTGGAACGACGCGCGGCATGGGTCGAGGAGTGGCGGGCGGAGGTCGAACTCGGCCTCGGCCGTGGGAGTCACTCCCGTCGACGTCGCCTCGATATCGTGATCGGAATGCTCCGGGACGCGCTGAACGTGAGACGGATCGCCCTACGGGGCCGGAACGTCACACCCCGAGACGGCCCCTCCGCGCGGGGGGGCGCTTGGGCGGGCGCTCTCGGGGCCGGCTTCCGACGAGACCTCGGTTTCGCGATACGTCGACTACGACGGGCGCCGATGCTGTCGCTCGGCGTGGGCTGTGCGCTGGCTCTGGGCATCGGGGCGAATACCACGATCTACGTCGTGGGCGACACCTTCCTGCGCCGACCCCTCCCCTACGCGAACGACGACCGGCTGTTCATGGTGTGGGAGGAGGGACCGCAACCCAGCTCCGCGCGCACGCCGGTGTCCGTGCCGGACTTCCTCGATTGGCGCGCTTCGCCGGACGGTTTCGAGGACCTGGCGGCGTTCGCGGACCGCGATTTCAACGTCACCATGGGTGATCGCGTGGAGCGTCTCCGCGGGCAGGTGGTCAGTTCGAACTACTTCGATCTCCTGGGCTTCGGTCCTGAGCGGGGCATCGCGTTCGAGCCCGAGAACGACCTGGTCGGAGGTGAGCGCATCGCCGTTCTGAGCCACGGGCTCTGGCGGCGGGAGTGGGGTGGGGATCCTGGCGTCGTCGGCCGTACGTTGTCCATCGACGACGTTCCCTTCACGGTCGCGGGAATCATGCCGGAGGACTTCCGTCCGCCCGGTGCGCCGTCCATCTGGCTTCCCCTGAGCGTCTTGGACGGGAACCTCCGGATCTGGCGGGCCACGCACGTCCTGAACGTCGTGGGCCGACTCCGGCCGGCCGTCGACCCCATCGAGGTCGAGGCCCGACTCACCCGGCGGGCGCAGGATCTCTGGGAGCGCGCGCCGCTCTGGAGCGGGTGGACGATCCGCGTCAACACGCTGCGCGCGGAGGTCTTCGGTGACTTCGCCCGGGCGTCGGCATTCCTGTGGGCGGCGGGACTCGCGGTCATGGTGGTGATGATCGCGAACCTGGCGAATCTCTTCCTCGCGGAAAGCATCTCACGGAGTGGTGAACTCGCCGTACGGCGCGTCCTCGGTGCCCCGGACCTCGTTCTGGTCTCGCAGCGCTCCATCGAGATCGGACTGCCTGCCCTCGGCGCCACGATCGCGGGTCTCGTCCTGGCTTCTACCACGCTCCGCTGGCTATCGGCTCGGTTACCGGGCGGCCTGACTGCCCTGGCGCCGCTGGAAGTCGACGCGACGGCTATCGTGTACGCTGCGCTTCTGGCCGGGATCGTCACGGTGACGCTCGCGGTTCTCTCGACCGGACGGGTGATGGTGCGGTCGCTCGCTCCGGGCGTACGGAGCTCCTCGGGTGCCGGCGACCGGCCTCCGGGAGGGCTGTTGCGTTCCGCCCTCGTCGCTGGGCAGGTCGCCATCTCTCTGGCCATGCTCGTGACGACGCTACTGCTCGCCGGCAGCTACCGCTCGCTGCGCGACACGGATCCCGGCTTCACCACGAGGGACGTCATGACCTTCCGCATCGCGCTCGCCGGCCCGCGCTATGCGGAGGCCGCAGACCGGCGCGCCGTCCAGGCGCTCCTGCTGGATCGGCTGGCCGGCCATCCTGGCGTCGAGAGCGTGGGGATGGGCTCTCACGTGCCTTTCGTTCCAGCCGCGACCGACGGCGGCGCGTCGGTCTTCGTCCTCGGGCGCGTTCCGGAGCCTGGGGCGCAGCAGCCGCTCGCGGACGTCAACTTCGTGTCCGCTGGCTTTCTGCCGACGCTGGGCGTTCGATTGCTCGAAGGACGCGGGCTCTCCGTGTCGGATGACGCCGAAGCCCCACCGGTGGCGCTCGTCAATCGCACGGCGGCCGAGATGCTCTGGCCCGACACGAACCCCATTGGAGATCTCGTACGTACGGGCGCGACCCGCGACACGGAGATGCGCGTGGTCGGGCTGATCGACGACGTGCGGGCCGGCGACCTTCGTATGCCGCCCCGGCCGCGGTTGTTCGTCCCAGCGGCTCGATTCCCGCCCATGTCGCTCACCTTCGTCGTGCGGAGCGAACTGCTCCCCGACGACCTGTCCGGGTTGGTGCGCGAAGTCGTCGCTTCGGTCGATCCCGCCCTGCCGATCTTCGAGGCGGCGCCCCTGCGCCACTACGTCGACCGTTCGATGGCGTCGTCGGTCCTGACCGCGAGGGTCCTGACCGCGCTGGCCGCCCTCGGCGTCGTGCTGGCCGTCGTGGGGATCTACTCGGTGGTCACGTTCACCGTCGGCCTTCGGACCCGGGAGCTGGGTGTGCGGCGCGCCCTCGGTGCGCGGGACCGAGACGTGCTGCGCCTCGTCGCACTCGAGTCCGCCGCCGCTCTCGGCGCCGGGGCAGCCGGTGGAGTCGTCCTGGCCCTCCTGGCCGCGCGACTCGTATCGAACCAGCTCTTCGGCGTCTCACCGCTGGACCCGCCGACCTACCTCGTGGCCGGCGCCTTTCTCGGGTCCCTCACCCTGATCTCGGCGCTGCTGCCGGCGCTCAGGGCCGCCCGTGTTCAACCCTCACGTGCCCTCGAAGGGACGGCCCCATGATTCCGCGCTGGACCGTGAAGCTCCTGATCCCCGTGGCCCTCGGACTGTCGACTCCGAACGACGCCGACGGCCAGCGCGCTCGTGACGCGTTCGTGGACCCCGTCGGCGTGTGGGAGACGCACGACACGTATTACCCCACAGAGGGAGTGGCATGGTCGCGTTTGACGTGATTATTCACCGCAACGCAGCCATGGCCGCCGTCCGGGAGTGGCATGGTCGCGTTTAGTGTGATTATTCACCGCAACGCAGCCATGGCCGTTTCGCAGGTTACACGGCCTGCGTTTCCGGCAGAATTACGTCCCTAAAGGGCCCGTCAAGGAAAAACCGTGTCGCACCGAGGGCATCGATGCGCGTGCGAGACAAGGAGCGACGACGAGGCGTAGCAGGGCCTACGGCGAGGAGGAGCGACGCAGTATCGCACGATGCAGCGGCGCCCGAATGCAACAGTTATTCCTTGACGGGCCCTACACCAGCCCCGGCAATCGGCGCAGCGCGCTGAACGCGAGAGAGGCTCTTCCTGGAAACGAACGTCAGAGCGCGGCCATGATGCGCGCGACCTCCCGCCGGTCCGACTCCCGAGGAAGCTCCCACCCCGGTTGGTATTGGAAGACCTCCCACAAGGCCCTGCTCCCGAAGTTGCCGTCCAGGATCTCCATGTGGTCGGCGGTCAGGAGCGCGGGGTGCTCCACTCCGCACGCATGGCTCAGTCGGGTCAACTCCCTGCGGAGGGTGATGATGTAGTTCGCCAGGCGGGCTGCCTTGTACGTCGGGTCCAGGCCGCGGATCAGCCACCGGTTCTGCGTGGCGATGCCCGTGGGACAGTGGCCCGTGTGGCACCGCTGGGCCTGGATACAGCCGATGGCCATCATGGCCTCCCGCGCCACCGCCACCATGTCGGCACCCAGACAGAACGCCAGGAGCGCCGTCTCGGGAAAGCCGAGCTTGCCAGCACCGATCCAGACCACGTCGTGATGGACTCCGCGCTCCGCGAAGACCCGGTACACCCTGCTGAAGCCCACCTTGAAGGGCAGCGCAACGTGGTCGGAAAAGGCGAAGGGCGCCGCGCCCGTGCCCCCCTCCCCTCCATCGACGGCGATGAAGTCCACGCCGCGATCCTCTGAGGCCATGCGCTCGGCCAACTCCGTCCAGAAGCCCAGCTCGCCCACGGCGGATTTGATGCCCACCGGAACGCCCGAGGCGTCGGCCAGGTCCTCCACGAAGTCCAGCAGCTCGTCCACCGAACCGAAGGAGCGGTGGCCGGGGGGGCTGACGACGGTCTCTCCCCTGGGCACACCCCGGATACCGGAGATCTCCGCCGTGACCTTCTCCCCCGGCAGCACGCCCCCCAGACCCGGCTTGGCCCCCTGGCTGATCTTGATCTCCACGGCGCGCACGGGGTGCGCCTCCACCTTGCGCAGGAACTCCGCACGGTCGAAGGAACCGTCGGGGGCGCGAGCCCCGAAGTACCCCGTGCCGAGCTGCCACATGAGGTCACCTCCGTGGAGGTGATGGGGCGAGACGCCCCCCTCGCCGGTATTCTGGAGACATCCGCAGATGGCGGCGCCCCGGTTCAGGGCCTCGATCGCCGCTGACGACAGGGAACCGAAGCTCATCCCGCTGATGTTGACCACCGAAGCCGGGCGAAACGCCTGCCGCCTGCCCCGGTGGCCTCCCAGCACCTTGGCGCACGGAAGAGGATACCCCTCGTCATGACGGCCGTCGTCGGCCCTGCCCAGGGTCCTGTGCTTGATGATGAGATAGTTGGGGGAAAGCTCCAGCTCGTTGTCGGTGCCGAAACCGCAGTAGTTGTTCTGACGCTTGGAGGAGGCGTACACCCAGCGGCGGTGGTCGCGAGAGAAGGGCCGCTCCTCGTCGTTGTTCGTCACGATGTACTGGCGCAGCTCCGGGCCCACGGACTCGAGCAGATACCGGAAGTGACCGATGATGGGGAAGTTGCGCAGGATGGCGTGGCGGGTCTGCAGCAGGTCGTACGCGACGACCACCAGGAGCAGGACAGCCAGGGAGATCCAGAGCCAGATCAAACGGCACCTCCGTGCCGGGGAGGGACGGCGAACGGCGACGGCGGAAGGTAGGGAATGCGGTGCCCTCGCGCACGGAGAGGCCCGCGCCGCCCACCCCGCCGTGAGGGCCCGCTCCCCGCAGGCGGCTACTCGACGTGCAGGGACCGCACCGGATCCACGCTGGCGGCCCGCAGCGCGGGTCCGGCGCTGGCAGCCACGGCCACGAGCACGAGGAACGCCCCCACACCCCCGAACACCACCGGGTCCAGAGGGTTCACGCCGAACAGGAGGGCCTCCATGTAGCGGGTGAGGCCCGCGGCCCCGGCCAACCCCACGGCCACCCCCACCGCTCCCACCGCCAGTCCCTCTCCCACGACCCGGAAGAAGAGGTCGGGCGCCCGGGCCCCCAGGGCCAGGTGCAAGCCCATCTCCCGGGTGCGCCGGGCGGTGGAGTAGCTGATGACGCCGTAGAGCCCCAGACTGGCCAGACCCAGGGCCAGCACGGAGAAGAGCCCCGCCAGCAGGGACGTGAAGCGCGTGTCCGCGATGGAACCCGCCAGGTAGCTGTCCAACGTGCGGAAGTCCGCGGCGGCCAGGTCCCGGCGGACCTCGGGTACCAGCGCCCGCACCTCGTCGGCAAGCGCGGCCAGCGTCGCCTCGCCTCCGCCCACCGTCCGCACGGCGTAGGTCAGCTCCCAGCGGGCGCTCTGAGCGAAGGGCCAGTAGACCTGACCCGCGGAGGGCACCGCGGGGCCTCGGTCCCGGAGATCTTCGATGACGCCCACCACCACCGCCGGCGTGGGCACGAAGTCGCCGTCCAGGTAGCGCGTGGCCAGGAGGACCCGACCCACCGCGTCCTCGCCGGGAAAGGCCCGCTGAGCCAGGGTCTCGTCGATGATCACCACGGGCTGGCCAGCGGCATCGTCGCCGCTGGTGAAGAAGCGGCCGCCCACCAGGGTGACCCCCAGGGCATCGAGATAGCCGGGCGTCGCCGAGCGGTGGTCGAAATGGAATGCCTCCCGGCCCTCTTCGGGCGTGCCTTCCGGCGCGGCGGAGCTGGACCAGTTGGCCCAGTCCGCCAGCGGAATGTGGGAGACGGCCCCAGCCGCTACGACGCCCGACAGGTCCCCCAGCTCGTCCTCGAGCTGGCGCGCAAGGGCCGCCCGCTCCTCCGCTTCAGGGAACTGCCTGAGGGAAAGGCCGACGCGGAAGGTGAGGAGCCCGTCGGACTGGAAGCCCAGGTCGGCCTCTCGCAAACTGGTCAGTGTCTGTGCCATGAGAGCGGCCCCCACCACGAGCACCACGCTCAGGGCCACTTCGGCCACCGTGATCGCCCAGGCCCCGCGCCGGGAAGTCGGCGCCCTCCCCGCGCCCGTCTGGCGCAGGAGCTCCATCGGGGCCTGGCGCCGGAGTCGCGCGAGAGGCCACAGCCCCGCCAGACCACCGGCCAGGGCCGCCGCGGCGAGGGTGAACGCCACCACCCGCAGGTCGAGGCCCACGTCATCCACCCGTGCGATCCCCTCAGGCCGGAGCGACCACAGGACGTCGGCGCCCCACCCTCCCAGGAGGAGGCCGCTCACGGCGCCCAGCACGGTGATCGCGGCGACCTCCCCGGTCACGAGTCGGGCCAGGCGCCCTCCCGAGGCCCCCAGGCAGCTCCGGATGGCCATCTCGCGGCCGCGTGACGTGCCCCGGGCCAGGAGGAGGCTCGCCACGTTCACCGAAGTGAGGAGCAGGAAGATCCCGACCCCGACCAGGAGGGCCAGCAGGGTCGGCCGGATCCGTTCAGTGGTGTCGGCCTGGAGAGGCGCCGCGCTGAACTCGTCGCCCACCGCCGCCATCTCCACATATGTCGCCCGGAGCCTCCCGGCGACCTCCTTCACCGTCGCGTCGGCGGTGGCGAGGGTGACGCCTTCCCGGGTCCGGGCCACCGTCCTCAGGAAGCGTGATCCGCCGGGCTGCGCCGCCGTCACCCACGGGAAGGGCACGAACAGGTCCAGGCGCTCGGGGATACCCACCGACGGTGGGAAGAGCAGCTTCATGCCCGGAGGCAGGACGCCCACCACCGTCGCTTCCCTGCCCTCCAGCCGCAGCTTGCGCCCGATCACGTCGGGATCACCGCCCAGCTCCCGGCGCCACATCTCGTCGCTCAAAAGGACCGTGGCCTCGCCCGCGCCTTCCTCCGGCAGGAAGCTCCTGCCCAACTGAGGATCCACACCCAGCAAGGAGAAGAAGTTCGGCGTGATGAGGCCGCTCGTGACCAGGGTGGCGCGGTCCTCGGTTCCGAGGTTCTGGTGGCCCGCCCAGATGCCCGCTACGTCCTCGAACACATCCTCCTCGCCCCGCAGCTCCACAAGCTGGATGCCGGCCAGAGGCAACCGGGGCAGGTCGAAGCCCGCCAGGTCGTTCCACACGAAGACCAGACGCTCGGGCTCGTGGTAGGGCGGAGGCCTGATCAGAACCGCGTTGATGACGCTGAAGATCGCCGTGTTGGCGCCGATGCCCAGCCCCAGCGACAGTGCCGCCGCCAGGGTGAACAGCGGGCTCCGCGCCAGTCCCCTGGCGCCGTGGCGCAGGTCGGTCCCCAGGCTCCTCGTCCACGTCCCCATCGTCCTTCCCTCCTTGGATCGCAGCTTCCACGCAAGAGCCAGCATCGAAGGTGACGTCACCTGTCGTAGATACCACGCCTCACGGCGCGGGCCCCGCCTGGCGATGCCGGCGAAACGCCGTTCGGCGTCGGCCTCCAGGTCGGCCAGCACGTCCTCGCCGTACTCCTCGGGAAGGAGTCGAAGGAGGATCGCGGCCACCCACCAGGGCGCCCGGTTCTTCCTCACGCCGGCTCCACGCCCCGCCACATCTGGTCCAGCTCGCTCCGGGACGCGCGCAAGGCCTCCCATCCCTCTGGAGTGATGGAGAAGTAACGTCGGGGCCGCCCCACTCCGCCCCCTCCGGGAGCAGCCTGTTCCGACGTCACAAGCCCCTGCTCCTCGAGGCGCACCAGCGTCACATAGACCGTGCTCACCGACACGTCTCTGCCCGCCACCCGGCGCAGCTCTTCCTGGGCGGCGCCCCCGTAGGCGTCCTCTCCCAGGCGGGCCACGGCCAGCATGACGAGGTGTTGGAGGTCGCCGAGCGTGACGGGTTCACCCATGCCTGATCTCTCCCCGGTTGGTTGAAGGGACCCCGAAGATATTATGACGATGTCAG